>CAYSCV010000044.1:0-11556 GCA_964429715.1 uncultured Methanosarcinales archaeon | reverse complement strand
AAGCTCTATATCTCCCTGGACGAAGCCGGAAGAGTATTGAGAGTTAATCTAAACGATATTTTAACGGTGTATGAAGAAATTTTGGGCAAAGTATTTGAGAATTTAGATCAACCCATATACCTTTTTATTGATGAAGTACAATACGAAGAAAACTGGGCTTTGGTATTAAAAAGCATATATGACCGAAGCAAGAAGATTTTCATCTTTTGTACTGGCTCTTCTGCAGTTTCGATACAAACAAATCCTGATGTATCAAGAAGAATTGTATTCGAAAAACTTTTCCCTATGTCATTTTCAGAATATATGCTATTAAAATTTAGAAAATTCCCCATAACTGGACTTGGAAAAAATATTAGGGATGCTTTGCTAAATTCATCAAATGCCAAAGAAACATTTAATAACCTATTCAAGCTTCAGAACAGTATAAATAAATATTGGATCGGAATAGATAGATTAGAAATAGATAATTATCTAAAATATGGATCTCTTCCTTTTACACTTCAATATACTCAAGAACCTTTAATTTATTCACAGATTGAACAAACATTAACAAATATTGTAAATAAAGACATACCCCAACTTGGTAGATTCGATCATGCGACAATAACAAAAATGACTCAAATGCTATATGCTGTTGCTAGTTCTAGTATTACAAGCTTGACCGCCTTATCTAAAACTTTTTCTATATCAATAAATACACTAACAGATGTATTTGAGGTATTTGAAAAATCAGAAATGTTACTAAGAATTTACCCATACGGCTCACATTTCGGACAAGTAAAAAAACCTTCTAAGTATTTGTTTGTTTCTCCTGCCTACCGGAGCATGTTCTTCAATCTTATAGGAAGTACTTTTACTTATGACAATTACAAAGGGCAGCTTTTAGAAGATGCTATTGGATTATATCTTTATCGATTACTTGGATTAAGATTTGGTACCAGTTTAACATACGATAGCGCAGAAGGTGGAGCGGATTTCATTATTAATCTTGAAGGGAAAAAGATCATTATCGAAGTGGGATATGGTGAGAAGAACTTTAAGCAAGTTGGCGCAACTATAAAACGAATTAATGGCACATATGGATTATCCATTTCACCGTCACAATTGAAGTACAATGAACTGGAAAATGCTGTTTCTATACCATTAAGTTACTTTTTCCTTACGTAATTTTAAGTTATTCCGTGTACTTTCTATGAGTATATTCCAGCGAGATTTTTCTCAAAGTCTTGGTGAAAATCTGCTATATAGTAGATGGTGTATAATTTCTCTCCATATGACAACGAGAGAACTGATTACGGCGGCGCTTGAGAAAAAAGGCAAAGCCATGACAATCGATCAACTCCAGAAGAAAATCGGTATCATTGTTCCAAAATTAAGACAGGTTTTAACTCCTTATTCAATCGATGTGGTTCGGGTTGGTGACAAGACATTTGATTTGTCCTATCGGATCTATCACGGTAAGGCATTTCGCTATACTCCCACAAAGCAAGAAATAGAAAAAGGGTTTATTTCGGCGGAAGACGATTTATATCTGTTTTTGACGGCCTGTTTCGACTACTCGGCAATAATCACTTTTATAGACGAAAGCGGCACTAAACATATATTGTCAAAGTCAAAATCTGTAAAAGAATTTCCTTACAGAGTTTACACAGGGTTTAAAAGCTGGTATCAGAAAAATGATTTTCACCTGGGCGATGACATATTTTTTACTTGTCTCGATTGGCGTGAGCATATGTTTTCTTTCAAAAGACAAAAAAAACAAAATCGAGATGAATTCGTGATTGCGGTCAGAAATAGGAAGTTGGCCGCTATGGTATTTGACATCTTGAACCATTCTGTTTCCAAATACGAGGCGGATTTATTTTTAGTTAGAAAGTATCTTTTTATATATCCGTTTAATAATCCAGTACCTCCGGATCAGTTAGAAAAAGTTTTAAGAAAAGATAAACGCTTTTTGATTTCCCGGTTCGATAAAATGCTTTCCTGGACCGGCCATCTCATTGATGATTGGTTGACCATCGGTCTTCGTAAATACTACTATCAAAACGATAGAGGCGAATGGGTACCGGTGAGTATAATATCTGATGAATACGGGAGATATGGATTTTGCAATCTTTGTTCTGAAAGAATGAAGTGGTCAAAAGATAAAGGCTGGCAACATTTGGAAAATGAGCTGGATAGTGTAGACGCTTATTTGGATAAATCGTTTTTCAAAGAAGGACTGCCAAAAAATAATTAACTTTTAACTAAAAATGCAAATTTACGGTTTTGCCTTTGGAAGAAATTTAAGTGCTTATATTTTATGGAGATTGAGGGAGATTGATTGCTGTTATGAGATATTTCCCAATAACCTCGATCAGTATTTACAGATGATTTTGCACGATCAACCGGAATGCATATTGGGATTGGGAGTTTACTCTGGCGTCGATCAGGATAAAATTAGGATAGAAACAAAATGCTCCAATCAATTTAGGAACGATTTTATCGAAGGAAATAAAATTGAAGATATATCAATTGACCCCTACCTTAAACCATCTTTACTATCAAAATATGCTACGGGAATAGGAAACTCATATTGTAATTTGGTTAGTTGGAAAATAATGAGATTGATTTTACAAAAGAAATTAAAATCACGATATACTTTTTTGCATATCCCAAAATCATTAGGAGCTACAGTATTGGTTAAACAAATTGATTCTCTCATAGGAGTTTTCCGTGACAAATCCGTATGAAAGCAATTTCCAGAAGAAAAGCATCACGAATCCTCTTCCTGCTCGTGGTATACTCTTCTGAGTTGATCAATCCAAGCTAAAGTCAGTACGAACTGTTTATACGTCGGGCAGCCAACACACAGCGCTCAAAAAACGGTCACCCGAGACCGATCCTTCAAAAATAGCCTCAAATCTGCTATAATTCGCGGATGTTCGGAAAAAAGATTACCTTCATCATCCCAGGTTTTAAACATAAACCAACGAGTAAGGCCTATAAAAAAATTGCTGGAATCCTTAAAAAAGAAGGGCATATTGTAGTTCCCGTCACGATTCCTTGGAGACAAAGTACTATTTCAGAAAATATTGCATTTTTTATGTCTCAGTATAGACGTGCGCTATTGCTGCATGGTAGAAAAAAAACAAAAAGAGAGGTATATATACTTGGTTTTTCTTTTGGTGCCATTATTGCATTTGTTTCATCTACAAAATTTCCGGTGAGCGGTCTTATACTCTGTTCGTTATCCCCTTACTTTAAAGAGGACTTACTCAAAGTAAAGAAGAATCGAAACTCTCTCCTTGACACATCTCGATATGACGATTTCTCTCAATTACATTGTGGTCGCCTCACAAAAAAAGTAAAAGCAAAACAAATTTCGATGTTGTATGGAACGAACGAATCAAGATCATTAATAGAACGCGTAACAAAAACATACGATCAAATTTTATCTCCACATAAGTATTTATTTCCTATAAAAAAGACAGAGCATAATATAGGGGACAAAAGATAAATACATATGATTCATCACATAGCCCGCAATCTCCTTTAATAGACAAGTTCTCACTCCCGCTGACTATTTGATATTGACATGAAGTATGATAGTGTTCATACACTAGTGAAGATCGACCATACAACTTTAAATAAAAAGTGGTGGAACAATGCCGTTTCTATTCATATGAATACAGAGTTATATAACTTATCAGCATTTAAAAAAGGAAAGAGTAGTCTCGGAACAATAGAGTTGGAAGAACTAAAAAATGTGAGAGGAAAAACTCTGTTACATCTCATGTGTCATTTTGGTATGGATACGCTCTCATGGGCGCGTGAAGGAGCACTCGTTACCGGGGTTGATTTATCAGATAATTCAATTAGACATGCAGAACAACTAAGTAAGGAAATTGGTGTCCCTGCTACATTTATATGTTCTGATGTATATAAACTAACCAGTGTATTGAATAAAAAGTTTGATATTGTGTTCACTTCATATGGTGTACTTTTATGGCTGTCGAACATAAAAGGCTGGGCAAAAATAATTTACCGATATTTAAAAAAGGGCGGCATATTTTATATCGTTGAACATCACCCTTTTACCAATGTCCTCACCCATGACTTTAAAATTCAATACAAATACTTTGACAAAGGAGCCGCCTTAGAAGACTCACCGGGCACGTATGCAGATTGGAATGCAGACATAAAAGGTGATACCTACATGTGGTCTCATACGATGAGTGATGTTATCAACTCACTCATTGAAGAAGGCTTAAAAATACAATACATACATGAGTTTCCTTTTACTATCTACGATCAGTTTCCTGGATTTATGAGGAAAAATAAACAGGGACAATACGTTTTTAAGAAGAAAAGTATTGAAATTCCCCTTTTATTTTCTCTAAAAACTATTAAGTAACCTTCATTTTACCAGACCCGATAGCTTAACTTTATATCCCGCTTTCTTAATAGTGAGAAGAATGTTTTCAAACTTCACTCTCTCTTCATCGTATTCTACTTCAGTCTCTTGCTTAGCATAACTTGTCTGAGCTTTCTTGACGCCCTCTATGTCCTCTAAATCAAAATCTATATTCATGGCGCAGGCGGTACAGTGCATTCCCTCAATGGTAAGTTTTGTTTTAACTACGTTACTCATATGACATTAATAACTCCCTTGTACATCCCCATAGAACAGGTAAAAGCGATCTGCCCTGCGGATTGGGCGGGTAACTCAACGGCTTTTGTCTCATTTGGCAACAAATTGACCGCTATTCCTAAGGAGGGGATACGGAATGTTGAAGCACAGGAAAAGGCATCGTTGGATTTTAAGTTTAATTTAATTGGCACTCCTTGTTTTGCGGTTAAACTCTTTGGACTGTAACCAGATGAAGTAATAGCTACATTAATTTCTTGAGCAGGACCATTTGAGACTTGTAATTGAGTTGTGTTGTTTTGCAGACCAAAAGTAATTCCTCCTGCAGCAAGTGCGCCACTTATAGAAGTAAAACTTAAGTAAATTAACGCGAGCGCGGCAAGTCTAAAGAAACCTTTTTTAAAACTCTCTCCCAAGAGTGAAGTGACCCACCCTAAGCCAAAGAAGAGCGGAACAGTCCCCAAGATAAAGATAAACATAACACTTGCCCCCAACAGGGCGCTGCCACTACTTATCGCCAAAGCTTCCATCGCGAGTGTTGTGCCACAGGGAATAAAAATAGTCATCGCTCCTAAAAGGGCTGGGGCAAAGAGCTCTTTACTCTTCGATTGATTACGAACCAGCCGGGTGAGGAATCGTGGCGGTTGGATAATTACGTAGCGAAAGATTGGATGAACTTCCAATAAGTTGAGGGCAACGGCAAACATATACAATCCGGCTGCAATTTGCATGATGATTTGAAGTGATGGATCAATATTTAAAGCTCCTCCAAAGGCCCCTAATACAAATCCTAAAAAAGTGTAGGAAACCAATTTCGCAACTAAAAAAGCTCCTGTAGCAATTGCCTGATGAAATTTATGCCTCTTTTTAAGTTCTTCCTCTTCTTCTACTGCAATCACTGAGGCCAAAAGACCCCCTTGGACAACCAAGCATGTTAAACCTCCGACAGTTAATCCAGTTATAAATATGACCCAAAGATTCATATATCTATTTTATATCTTGACTTTTTTTAATAGTAGGGAATTGGATACTACCGAAATGGAACTTAATGCCATTGCTAAAGATGCAAAAATTGGATTTAAAAGAATATGAAAGACTGGGTAAAGTATACCCATTGCAACAGGAATAAGAATCACATTGTAACCAAAAGCCCAAAAGAGGTTCATTTTAATAGTCCTCATGGTTTTTTTAGAAAGATTAATTGCCTGAGCGACCGACGTCAAGTCTTTATTAATAAGGGTGATGTCAGCAGCTTCAATCGCCACATCGGTACCTGTTCCCATTGCAATCCCTATATCCGCGGCAGCAAGAGCTGGTGCGTCATTTATGCCATCTCCAACCATAGCCACTTTTTTACCTTTTGCTTGCAGCTTACGAACTTCAGCTTCTTTCTGATCTGGTAAAACTTCAGCTAGAACTACATTAATGCCTAGTTTTTTGGCTATTGCATGAGCAGTTCGCTGGTTGTCTCCGGTAATCATGACAACTTCTATCCCTTTTTTCTGCAGTGCTTCAACCCCAACTTTAGCACTCTCTTTGAGAGTATCAGCAACCGCAACTAGCCCAACAAACTTTTTGTCTGCAGCCAAAAGCATTACCGTTTTTCCTTCGTTTTCTAAATTAGTGATTTGTTCATCTGCTTGTTTATATGAAATGCTTTCTTTGTCCATTAATCTTCTGTTTCCAAAAAATATCTGCCGCTTGCCTACATACCCTTCAACACCGTAGCCTGCGATTGCTTTAAATTTTGAAGTAGTTTCTAATTTTATCTTTTGATCATCAGCCTTCTTTACAATTGCTTCAGCGAGGGAGTGTTCTGATCCTTTTTCTATAGAAGCAGCCAACCTTAAAACGTCATCCTGGCTTGCTCGCCTCGCTGCGAAGCGGGTCCAGGATCTAGATTCTGGATGCGCTTCGCTTACCAGAATGACGTCAGTTACTTCTGGTTTACCTTTGGTCAATGTTCCTGTCTTATCGAAAACAACAGTGTTAATTTTGTGAGCAATTTCTAAACTCTCAGCATCTTTTATTAAAATTCCATGCTCTGCGCCTTTCCCCGTCCCCACCATAATTGCGGTTGGAGTTGCCAGGCCCATTGCGCAGGGACAGGCAATGATAAGAACTGCCACAGTATTTAGAAGAGCAAACAAGAAAGCTTGAGATCCACCAAACACATACCAAACACCAAAAGTACCAAAAGCCAGCATAATTACAATCGGTACGAAATATGAAGAAATTGTATCTGCGATTCTTTGTATTGGAGCTTTAGAGCCTTGCGCTTCTTGTACAAGTTTAATAATCTGGGCAAGCATCGTGTCTGAGCCTATTTTTATTGCTTTATAAGCAAATGTTCCCGATTTATTCATTGTTGCCCCAACAACACTATCTCCTTTAATTTTATCAACCGGGATACTCTCACCTGTTACCATTGACTCATCAATTGAGGACTCACCTTCAACAATCACTCCATCAACTGGAATTTTTTCTCCAGGACGAACTCGAATAATATCTCCCATTACTACTTGATCTATGGGAATATCAATCTCTTTTCCCGCTCTCACAACTCTTGCTGTTTTTGCTTGCAATCCAATTAATTTCTTAATAGCTTCAGAGGTTCCCGCTTTCGCCCGAGCTTCAAAATATCTGCCAAGTAAAATAAGACCGATCACGATTGTCGCTACATCAAAATAAGGCATTGGTTCTAAACCGATACTTTGAACAATTTGAGGAAAGAATGTAATGAAAGCTGAAAAACCAAATGCAACAGTTGTTCCCAAAGCCACCAATGTATCCATGTTTGCTAAACGATGTTTGAGCGCCGGAATTGTTGCTCTATAAAAATCTGACCCTGCCCAAAACTGTACGGGAATCGCTAGAAGCAGTTGGACTAAAGGCATTTGCAGAAATAATGGAGCTGTTTTTGATAGGCCCGGAAAACTACCCCAGAGAATTAAACTTCCTAAAAATAAGCTCACTCCCACTTTATTTCGTAAGTTTTTAAGCTCTTTCTGTTTTTCAAACTTTTCTTGATCTTCTGAATAGGGCTCTTTTTTAGTAATCGCTTTGTATCCGACATTACTAACAGCAGACGCGATCTGGTCGTCACCACAAACTGCCGAATCATAGGCGACAGTTGCCTGTTCTGTTGCTAGGTTAACCACCGCAGTATTTACTCCCGGTGTTTTAGAAAGCGCGCGTTCAATCACCCGGACACAACTTGCACAATGCATTCCTTTAATAGGATAAGTCTTTTTAACTTCTGTCATAATTAGTCACAAGCTAACTTACCATCTAGATGATCGATCTCTTGTTGTATTAAAACTGCATTTCCTCCTTTAAAAATTTCTTGATGATATCTCCCTTCGAGATCTTGATATTTAACTTCAAACCAATAGTGACTTTTTCCTAGATATAACGCTTTTAGACTATAACAACCAGTTATTGTTGGGAATAACCATTTTTGCTCTAATATTTCTGGATTAATCAGAACAGAATAATTACGATATGACCTTTTTATAGCGAACATCCTTATATCAAATCCAATTTGAGGAGCTGCCATCCCCAACCAAAGTTTAAACGGCTTATCAACTTCTCTAAGAATCTTTACAAGTTTCTCTGATGCTTCCTTAATTGAATGGTCAATACCTACTATAGATTTACACACTGTCCTGAGATGCTTATCAGGCTCCTGTAAAATCCCTTTGTGTGGTTTACGGAAATTAGGAATTATTTGTATTGCCATAATTTAAATCAATTCAAAGGCTTTAAAAAGAACCAATCCTACGGGCACTACATATAAAATCTGGTAAGGAAGCATCCGTATGGGATTATATTGAGGGTCCATTTTATGAGGAAAAATATAGTTATAAACGTGACCCATTTCGTCAAAGAAAGCGATACCCAGAATTGCGAGAAATAAATCTTTATTAACGAGACCGTAGATTAATACACTTATACTCACGAGGTGAAGTACTATATTAACCGTACCTCGATGAAAATCACCAAAAAAAAACTTAGTGCCAGCTACAAAACTTTTGAGAAAATTAGTCATAGATTTTGACATTATTTAACAATAATCTTTCCGTGGAACATATTCATTCCACAACTGTAAACATATTCGCCAGTCTTTTGGGGAGTAATCTCAATGGCAACTTTTTGATTTAAAGGCAAAGGCTTACGAATTTTAAAATCACTTAATACCACTTCTTCCAAACAGCTTGATGGATCTTTACGAAAAAAATTTAATGTTGTAGTTTTACCTTTGGGAATTGAAATAACCTCTGGCTGATAACCGCCGTTAACTGTTATATCTATGGAATCTGAAATAACAACTACTTCTTTTTCCTTCCTCATTAAGAAAAACCAATAGGTAAATACTATGCCAGATAGACTAAAGACTGCCATTGATAATTTATCAATACTCATAAGATTTAACGATTTTTTCTAAAAACTTCCATAACTTCTTTAATGGCTTCGTCCTTCCTTCCCTGTCCAATAGCATCGACTGCGCAAGTTTTTAAATGATTCTCAAGCATTATGTTGTTGGTTTCTTTTAAGGCTTTTTGAATTGCTTGGGATTGGTGAAGAATATTAATGCAATACTCATCGTCTTCCACCATCTTCATTACTTTTTTTAGATGGCCTTGGACGATTTTCAATCGGTGAAGAATTCGTTCTTGTGTATCTTTTGGTCTATATGTCATATTTGGCCGCCTCTGGCGGATATCCCCCTCATAGGGATATGATATAACATTTAAAACTCAATTTCAAGTGGTATATGTCTTACACCTTTCTTACATTCGGTATAATGCCCTATATGAAAGAACGCAACCTTTCTATCGATCTCCTACGCGGTTTCTCGATGTTTGCAATGATTCTCGTACACACAAACGCATATTTCCTTCACATTCCTCTCGCCAAAACTCTCTGGGATTACGCACAATTTGCCGTTCCTGCCTTTGTTTTCTGCTCTGCCTACTTATTTTTCAAAAAGCCTTTTGATTTTTCACGAATTGGTGAACATATCAAAAAGAGAGTACTGCGCTTACTGCTCCCGTACTACACCTTTCTCCTCTTCTTTTTCGCCTGGATTTGGTATGCTGAGCCGCACAAACTTAATCTCAAATACATACTCGAAAATCTTACAACAACAGGAGGAATTGATATTAACTGGCTCATATTTTTATTCCTCACCTTCACGCTCACTATACCATTCGTGCTTTTACTTGAAAAACATCACAAAACCCTCTTTTACATACTCGCGGCCCTCAGTCTGGGCAGTGCGACATTACTACTGGTATATCGCCCTGAAATACCATACCGTTACACCATGTGGTTGCCCTGGCTCTCAATCGTAATTTTCACCTTGTTTACTGCGAAATATGAAAACAAGAAATGGTTCTTCCCAGTAATTATTCCAGCAACATTTCTTGTTTTTATACTATTGCGATACCTGCAGATCTTCCTCAATCACTCTCTCCTACAATATGACAACAAATACCCACCCAACCTCTATCACCTCTCATACGGCTTCTTTTCTGTAAGCTTTTTATACTTTTCATACAAAAAGAATGTTTTTGGTCTACCGGGAATAAAACAGCTGTTTTTGTTTTTAAGCAAGCACTCATACACCATTTACTTCATCCACTACCTTCTCATCCTCATCTTCACAACTTTTGCCTACAAAAACGATTGGAAGTTTAACGCAATTAATTTTTTTGCAGTTATACTGACAACTACACTCATCGCACAAGTTTTGCTTAACAAAGCTCATTACTTCTTTTCTATGTTGAAGAAGGCAAACTGATACTGAGGAATAGACATATACCCAGGGGCACGAAGATTAAAGCCTTTCTTAAACTCTGCGCCACTCAACCGTTTTTCACCCGCATCTGTTTGAAACACCACCTCATTTGTGGTGCCATTTCCCTGTGAAACAGAGGCGCCGGTGACAGAACCAACACCTCCACCATAGCTTTGTGACACACTACGAAGCTCATCGTGATTATATGGATTACCACCCCAACAATCGGTGGTAATGGGCGTAACACGACCGGTATCAGCTCCTGATCCACCGCGGTTCATCACCATCGCAGCGTTTACAATATCAGCCATTTCTGTGGGATTCAACCATGGATTTGAGCGTCCACACTTGTCGCTATTAGTACTATACCCTTTGGTATACCATGCCTTATATACCCAAGGAGACCCACCCAACTTCTCATACGACTTATCAACAAAATTTCCTCCACCACCTCCATCAGTGGTATCCCATCCCATAGTAATGGTAAACACTCCGTGGGTCGACGCATAGTACGTAACTACGTCCTCAAGTACCTGACCACGGGTGTCATTCACTGCATTTTTCCAGGCATCAGGAGGATTGTCAGCTTTAGATTGTGAATATACCTGACACGCTTCAGTGGTACAGATTTCTTTCCCCTCAGCCTTGTAACGATACGCATAGGTGCGAGCGGCAACTGCTTGTGCCTTGAGTGCCTCAGGATGCCAACTTGAAGGCATCTCAGCAATGCCATAGAGATATTTTTCCTCAAAGTTTATCGATCCATGACCCGCAACGCCAATATCTCCTCCCGTATCTTTAGAAACTGGATCTTTGCCATAGTACGCTCTCAAAATTGCTTTGTAATCCTGACCGCTCTGAGCCCGTCCTCGCGCGCCGTACTGACTCATGCCTTTTCTATGGGTATGAGCTCCAAATGCAAATACTGCAAAATATCCACCTGGAGCCGCTTCCCTAAATCCTCTAATTGAAGCGTTATAATCGTCGGCCTCCTCACTATCTCCAATGTTAGCGGTAAAACTACCACTTCTTGAATTGATGATTTCTTGCTGGCGAGCAGAAAGAGTGGCGATTTGACTTTTAAGTTGCGACTCATATGCTTTTGACTTAGCAACTTCATCCG
>CAYSCV010000043.1:0-11775 GCA_964429715.1 uncultured Methanosarcinales archaeon | reverse complement strand
AAAGTTTTGATCCCGTCGTTGTCAAAACCAATCTGCTCAACACCATGCCTATAATTGCGCACAAAGCAATCGAAATCATCAACAAGTACGGTGCTGAACGCGGAGAAAATGGCATGCCTAAATTTTTGCCTGGCATTAATATTATCTTCGGCCTGCTTCACGAAACAAAAGAAACACATCAAAAAAACATCGAAGCTCTTAACAAAATCATGAAAGAAAATTTCATGCTTCGCCGCATCAACATTCGCCAAGTCGCCGTTCTTCCTAACACCTTTCTCGAACAACACGGCGGCGCAAAATATCTTAACAAAAATAAAAAATACTATTGGAAATGGCGCAACCAGATTCGTCAAGAGATCGACTTCCCTATGCTTGCAAGAATATTACCCAAAGGCACCATACTCAAAGATGTCTTCACTGAAATGTACGACGGTAAAACAACCTTCTGCCGCCAGATGGGCACATACCCTTTAGTCATCGGCATCAAAGGCAGATTGCCATTAAACCAACGAATATCAGTTACAGTGACGGGGTATATGCTGCGGAGTATTACTGCAGAAGTTGTGGGGTAAAGATTTAGGAATTATAATTTTCAAATCACTTTTTCTTTTTCCAACTTTTTATAAAATGACAAGGAGATAATGTCTTCTTCGCAATCAAACCCCACACACCCTTCTCCCCGTTTTCTTAAAGTAATCCTGATGATGCTCTTCCGCTGGATAAAAATTCTCAAATGGCACAATCTGCGTCACAATCTTTTTCCCTAATCTCTTCTCCTCTTGTTTCAAAGACACAATAGCCTTCTCCCGTTGCTCTTGCGTATGATAAAAAATTACAGACCGATACTGCGAACCCACATCTGACCCTTGCCGATTCATCTGCGTCGGATCGTGCATCTCCCAAAACGTATCTAACAACTTCTGATACGACACCACAGCCGAATCAAACTCAACCGATACCGCCTCCGCATGACCCGTTTTCCCCATACACACTTGTTCATACGTTGGATTCTTAACCTTCCCCCCACCATATCCTGCTGTCGTTTTCAAAACTCCCTTCAATTCAGAAAACGTAAACTGTACATGCCAAAAACATCCTGCTGCAAAAGTTGCTTTGTGTAATTTCATATATGTCCTCCAGACTCCAAATCAAATAGTTGTATTAATTCAGTTGTCGAAATGACTTTCACCGTATCTTGCAATTTTAATTTTTGATCATTGGACCAAAGCGGGCAGTTAACTTTTAATGCTACAGCAAAATATTCAACATCATCGGGATCAGGACAAATACTTTCTGCTTTTTGTTGAAAATCATCAAATTCATTTGTAGGCAAAAGTATTATTCTTGAAGTAACAAGTGTCAACAGCATCTCAAAATCTTTTCGAGCCATTTGAGGCTTTTCTACAATCTCTAAAGTGTGTTTTCGTATTTCGTCTATCAAAAATTCTGGCGCAGAGAGACATAAAGAATCTGAACAAAATAAATCTGCCGTATGTCCCTTCTGTGAAATCAACGCGGCAATAACTACATTTGCATCAACTACTAAATCCATGATTTTTCCTCACAAATGTGCTTTTTTAAAGCGTTCATGCATCGCTTTATTCACTTTTTTACCTAATTCCAAGCTAATATCTAAAGCTTCTTCCTCTGTCAACTTCGATTTCGACACAATCGCTTTAAAGAGCCTCAGCTGCGCCAACTTCTGTCGAATCGCACCTCGTGCCACTTCCGACCAATTGATCTCCGCACACTCATCCATCTGTGCTTTCATCTCCTCTGGAATTGCTAAAGTTAACGTTGCCATAATATTTTACCTCCACTAGATACACATAACACACTAGATACAATGGTTATATTTAAATGTTTTGGTGAATTCCTTCTAAACAAAAATTCCAATCTCTCCTAGAAGAAGAAAATAATCTTCAGCAACTCTATTCAGAACGTTGTAATCCAAACAAGAATATATAAATAATCTTTTTTTTAACCTTTCACTTCCCTTTCATCATCTGCATAACTTCTGTTGAACTCGTCGCCTGCTCCTCCTTCTTATCATCACGAAACTTCACAAATCGCGGAAAGCGCAGCGCCAATCCATTTCCACAAGTATGAAACGGACTCTTCGTAATTTCCGCTGCCAACACTTCTACAACAATATGCGGCTCAAACCACACCTCTGCTTCCATTTCTCGTTTCACCTGCAATCGCGCCGCTTTGTGTTCGATCTTATATTTCGCCAATCGTGTAGGCAACTCCTCAAGCAACTCATCTGTTAACCCCGTTCCTAACTTACATAACGTCTCAAATGTATCCTCTTTCTCATTATACGTCGCACACAGTAATGCGCCATACACTCCGCTCCTTCTCCCCCGTCCATAAAACGCCCCAACAACCACAAGATCAAACGTATCACTCATCTCTTTCACATACTCTTTTTTCCACTTGATCCAATTCCAGCCTCGCGTTCCTGCCTGATATTCTGAATCCTCTGCCATCGATTTGATAATCACTCCCTCGAATCCTGACTTCAACATCTTTTGAAAAAACGCATTTACTTCCTCAACATCATCAGTTACAATTTTATCCGCAAGCGTTAGATGTTTTCCGCGAGTAACAATCTTCTCAAGCAGTGCCGTCCTTTTATGATACGCTTCATGGATCTGCGACTTCCCATTATAATATAACAACTCAAACAACTTCAATTGCACCGGCACTTTCTTCACAAAATCAGCCACATCATGTTTTCGTTTACGCTGCATTAACGTCTGAAACGGCAAACATTTTCCCGCAGCATCAATCGCAATCACTTCTCCTTCCACAACAAATTCTTTCGCCTCAATATATTTCCCCAACCACTCAACCAAATCTGGAAATTGATCTGTAATATTTTCCAATCGTCGAGAAAATAACGTAATTTTTCCTTTTCGATCTTTGTGCGCTTGCACTCGCTCCCCATCATACTTTCCTTCCACCGTCACTTGCCCAGGCATCTTCTCAGAAATATCCTCAAGCACCTCAACGCGTTGTGCCAGCATCATCTTAATTGGTCTGCCCACTTGCACATCAATCTTTTCAACCCCTTTCAATCCTTCTGCAACTAACGTCTCTGCAATCACACCCACATCCGGACAAATATTATATGCTCGCTCTAAAATCTCTTTATTCTTCTTCTCACCAGTATACGCAATTGCTAATGCATCAAGCACCGTCATATCTCCTACACCCATCCGTAACGTACTCATAACCATGCGCGTAATAAACTTCGCGCCACTTGGCGACGCTTTTTGCAATAATTGCGCAATAATTGTTACCTTCGCATCCTGCGATCCACTTCCCTCAAGCGATGTTACTTTGTGCAATTTGTCAAATACTTCCTGCAGCGTTAATTTACCAAGAGGCACAAGCGTCATCGGCTTCTTCTGCAGCGCTTTTTCCGCCGTCAACCCCACATCCCCTTTCTCATCTAACATCTTCTGTAGCTTTCCCTGCTCCATTCCCGACGCCATTGCCACTGCTTTCAGAACTGACCTCTCCGCCATCCCTAACACTTCTCCCTCATATTCGGACGCAATTTGCCCAAGCGTCAAATACGCCACTTTCGCAATATCTTCTTTTGGTACATTCTTAAAAAACTCCGCTAGAATTTCACGCATCGCATTGCCTGATGACGTCTTCTCAAGTTCAGCATACACGTCGACCAGTTGTTGAAAGTCCATACCCGAAAAAATATCAAGACCTATATAAAATATCCTTCCTTATTTTTTCTCCCCCAACCTTTTTAAATAAACTCTCTACTTTTCAATCTATGGACATCGTACGAACAATCGAAGAACATGAAATTGCCCCAGGTATCCAAGGTAAACTGCTCTTAATTCGTACTAATAGCCCACTCGATCAACTAATCATAAAACAATTCATTCAACACCTACACTCTCCTCATTATCAGCAGCTACCCTCGCAAAAAAGATGCTATGATTTAGGGATCGTTGAAGAAAAGCCTATCTCTGGATATGGAAAACCCAGTTTACGCTATCGTATCGGCGTTCCCTTAGAATATTTCTTAGAACTATAATAATCCGCATCTTCATATAATTAAATATCTATTTCTCACCACAACCTTTTTAAATAATATACTACTTTTAGATAGTATCATGTCACTCCTCTCTCTAAAGACTAGTATCACTCTTATACTTACACTCTTATTTTTCTCAATTTTAATCATTTCTTTAACTCAACTATCCTCTTTATCAACTAATTCTTCTCAACCGACCATCACTCCTAGTGACCGTATCACCCAAGACCAAATTAAAGTGTATCAAAATCAAATCATTCTTAATGTCAAAGACGCCTCTTGGGCCACCTTCACTCCCACCGGCTCCATGAAACCATTGTTTGACGAAAAAAGCAACGCTCTAGAAATAAAACCAACCTCTCCAAACGACATAAAATTAGGAGACATCATCGCGTATCAATCAACAGACGGTATCATCATCCATCGCGTCATCAACATCCAACAAGACAGCGCAGGGATTTATTATATCGTCAAAGGCGACAATAACCAAACGGCTGATCCAGAAAAAGTTCGATTTGCCCAAATCCAAGGCGTAGTGGTGGCGATAATTTATTAATTTTAATCATTTATATTCTGTTATAAAATGGCTAAAGAAACCTTATTCGATAAAGTACAAGTCCACATCCAAAATCATCCTGGCGCTTCCCCTGATGATATACAATCTGCGGTGGGTTGTAGTTATGCTACAGCGGTATTTTATGGACGTATAATTCGCAGAGGTTTTTCATCACAAAGAGACTATTTCAATTCATTTAAAAAAAAAGACACAGAAAATAAACCTCTCCTGTCTCAATCTGATTCAGAACAGAAAGTAGAACCTAACAATTCTATCCATCCCTATTTTGTTGATAAATTATGGGACAATCCTATTGATGTTGATACAAAAATTTCCTCCCCGTTCCAAAAATCTTCACAAATGGAGCTTCTTTTTTCAGCACCATCACTTGAAAAAAATCTTACCTTCCTTCTTTTTCCCTCTGATGGTCATCAAGCCTATCTCAAAGTCAAAGAAAAAATTGAAAAAGTACTCGTAACCTCACTACTCCAAGAAGCAGAACATAATAAATTCCATGTAATTTCATTATCTGATATTGGCAGAAGAGCAACTACCCATCAAGACTATATCCATTTTGATGAAGAATTTATCCCTACTTTCTTAGAAAAATATGTCCAAGACAGTGTGATCCAACAAGAAACCATCACATTAATCAGCGGTCGAACCCAGCCAGTGTATGCGTTAAATACCCACCAACAAAAATGTATAGCAGCGATTGTAGATACACTGACCATCTCTCTAGAACGCAAATCATCTTTTGCAAAAGAGCATCCTTCCAGAACCAAACAACAAAAAGAGATCAAAGCATTATATGCATTAGGCATACCTGCATCCATCATCGCCAAAGAATTAGACCTCAAAAAAACGAATGTATTTTTAATAACCAGTAAAATGAATCTTCCGTTTAAAAAAGGACGTGGCCCAACCTATGTTAAAACCATTAAGAATCTATTAGCAGATGACAATCTTATTGATATCTACCGTCGTTTTTCATTTTCCTCTCCGAGTGTTTTTTATGCTTATTGTCAAACATATAATCTTTCTCTTCCCGAAAATATAACCCCAATTCAAAGTGACATATCAATTGACACTTTAATCAAACAAGGCGCCTATCTTGAACAAATCGGTGCAAGTAAAGACAAAAGCGGTTCATGGGCAAGTCAATATATAATTGGAGGTGGCTGGCAATTTCTTTGGCAGCAAAAAAGAAATGAACTGCAACAACAAGAAATTCAACAATCTGCAACCTATAAAAAAACACAATTAAGAAAACCCCGCCATGATCTTCTCTCTATTTTATCCCAACACCTCTCGTTGTGTGCAGAACAAGAAAGTTGGGCATATAAAAAAGCCGTAGAATATTTCACCTCTTTAGATAAAAGACGTCCTAGCGTAAAACCATTTTCTTCTTATCTTACCATCTTCCAAGAATATGAACAAGCCCAGAAAACAGATAAAAAGTTATCTTTAAAAGAGTTAGCAATAAGAGCAGGATTTTCATCATATGCTGGCTCAGTAAATAAAATCCTTCGCGCTGTTAACGTTAAACCCCTATTTGGAAATAATACCCTCAGTCCGCAACACAAATTAGAAGCGATGAGACGTGGCGCTGAATTAAGATTAAGTGGAACCGACATTGGCTATTTTTTGGACATACCACTGAACAATTTTCACGAATTTACTCACAGAAAATACGGTTCTTATTCTCCTACAGCGTTTATTGAAATTATCTATACTGATATGAAATATAGGACAAAAAACTGTCCTCTACATCTCTCTTTTGCCAGTCAAATATATGAAGCCCACGACGCCGGTTTCTCAATCGAAGAAACAAGAAAATTATTACCAAACCCCCAAGGAAAAGGCAAACACGACATCAACAAAATCCAACAAATCCTCACCTCCCGTTCCGGTATAGAACCAACCATCATCACCCTCTTACAACAACTCTACAACAAACCAGAATTAACAAAACCATATAAAATAAATTTCTAGAAACGTTTATAACATCATTCAATATAATCTAATCGATGGATTTATCTAATTACAAAAAAAAAATGAACCCCAAAGTAAACCAATTTCAAACCCCTTTCCCCCATCTTATCATCCCAAACTTCCTCAAAGAACAAAACGCCATCAACCTTCTCAAAGCTCTCAAAGATGAACCATTCGAGCTTAAACAATCCGATTTATTCACCCTCTATCAAACCAAAGACCTTATTTCATCAAATAATCCCATTATAAAGAAATTCCGCAACTACCTCTCCTCAAAAGAATTCACAACCTACCTCACACAAATCACAAAAATAAAAATCATCCCAAACACCATCGACATGGCAGGAACTATTTACACTGACAGCAACTACCTCCTCCCTCACGACGACCAGCTTGAAAAAAGAAAAATCGCCTACATATACTACCTCTCAACATTAAAAAAAAGTGACGGCGGCGCTTTAGCATTCTACAACAGCAAACACAACCAACCAACAGCAATCGTTAAACGCACTCAACCAACATTCAACACATTAATTCTCTTCCCCGTTTCTAAAAAATCATTTCATGAAGTCGAAGAAGTCATAACCAACAAACAGCGTATCGCCATCAGCGGGTGGTTCCATGGTTAATCCAATATACAAAAAAATAGAAACCGTACAACAACTCAAACATCTATTTCAACAAAATACTCTATTGCCCAGCATCCAACTGCATAACTTCTTCACAGAACAAGAATACAACAAAATAAAATCTCTTACTGCCTCCTCACAATTCCAACACCAAAAGAATCCTTTACTCTGCTCCTATTCCGCCGCCTCAATAAAAAAAGAACTCTCTTCATTTATCCAAGCTATCCCTCAAATCGTTTCATCTATAGTAAAAAAAAATATCTCTCTCCAAAATTTCAAACTTCTTCAATTCCAACACAAAGATTACACCCTCTTACATGACAAAAACATCGAACCATCTGGCTACGACATCATTCTCGACCTCACAGAACACTGGCAACCAGACTACGGCGGCAACCTCATCTACACCAACGGCCAAGGACAAGTATTCACCATTACCTCAAAACCAAACACCCTCTCCATAATCAAAAGAACCAAACACTTCCAAAAATACATTGAATACATCAACCATTACGCAGAAAAAAACAAACGATATATTTTAATAGGTACTCTTTCTAATAAATAAAAAAAAACATGAACAATCAAAAAATAAAAATATTGAACCTCCTCAAACAGCACAACCTGATGGTCCTCTCAACTATTAACAAAAACAACAAACCTCAAAGCGCTCTTGTCGCCTTCGCAGAAAACCCATCGCTCGAACTCATCTTCGGCACATTCTCAACTACCAGAAAATATACGAATCTAAAACACAACCTGCATATCTCCGCAGTTGTAGGTCTAGACGAAACATCCAACACCACTCTTCAATACGAATGAACTGCCACAGAAGTTACCGGAAAAGAATTAGAAAAATGTAAAAGCATCCAGCTCATCAAAAATCCCGTATCAGAAAAATACGCCTCTCACAAAGACCAACGCTACTTCCTCATCAAACCAACTTGGGTCAGATATTGCGACCTCTCCAAAGACCCAGAAGAAATATTTGAAATACATCTTCAGCCATAATTAACAGTCTCCAATAGCCACATCCCACTATCAAAATACTTTTAAAATAATCTTCCCTATTTATACTATGAACTCTTTGACACGTGATTCTCTCGAATCTCTTGACCTCATAATTGCTGCAAACACTCAACCCCAAAATATCCAAGACATTAAAAAAATAAATCTCTGTTTCCAACAAGACAACCAATCCCACAAAAATATTTCCTTTGAAGATATATCCAACTATCAATTTTATGGTGCTCTTCTCCCAGAATTTTATCTCAATGATTATCCCTCATGTTTCCAATTAAGCCCTATCCTCCTGAAAAAAGATCAACCCCTCAACAAAGATATCCTTCATTCTATTTTGGTTCAGAAAGCAAGAGCAGATTCAGAATTATTTTTATATGAAGATCTCATGAACCTGTCTCCTCATCACCACCCCACAAAATATAGTATATATCATGGTCAAGGAGAATATAGCATCGTTGAGAGATTTGATACTCCTATTTCTTTTGACCCACAAAAAGAATTCTTCTTTATACGCAGTCCAAACAATTCAACAACATTTGAAAACGTTTTATACACCTGCGATCTTGAAGAAAAAATCGCTGTAGGAGAATGGCTAATCTATCACAAAGATGAACAAAAAGTAATTCTCCCCATTGATCTATATACCCATTCCGAACCAGATGACGAAATAACCCGTCGATTAATTGGCGCAAAATTCAGTTATTTTGTTACCATTGAAGATCGTGGAGGGGTTCCTCATCTCTCTCTTCACATTGGTGATGAAACAAATCCTTTAGCAAATGTAACTGATTATGGAGAGGGCTCACGAGAATATAGTGCTCATCCTGACAGCAAACTTTCTACAAGAAAAAATTATGAGATTCCATACACAGATCTCTCCTCATTCGATATCACCGCAATCGATTTCAATAATCTGCCCTACAAAGAAATATCAACAGAACCATATTCTCTTCCCTCTCAAAAGAAATCCTATTCCCTCCTCTACACCTCTCTTCCTGAACTTATCAAACATAAACGATGGGCATTTAACAATGTGCTGCAAACAAGCTTCATTAAGCAATATTCTGGTCTTACCATAAAATTAAATCAACACTTGATAAAATAAATTCTCTTTGAATCATAATCTCAAATTATAAACATCTCCCCTCAAAATAGATACTTATTTAACCTTTAATCTTAATACTATTTCATGTTCAACTACAAAATCATGTTAGGTCTTATTGCAATCATCATAGGCATCATAAGTTACATCCCTTATTTTCGTGATCTCTTCAAAGGAAAAACCAAACCCCATGCGTTTACCTGGTTTGTTTGGTCACTCTTAACAGGCATCGCTTTTGCTGCCCAAGTTATAGAACATGCCGGACCTGGCGCCTGGGTCACCGGAACCACTTCTTTATTTTGTTTCATTGTATTTCTTTTTGCCTTAGTAAGAGGACATAAAGACTTCCCTTTTGTTGATTGGCTATGCCTATTATCCGCACTTTTCGCATTAGGGCTTTGGTTTTTCACAAAAAAACCACTCACAGCCGTAATTCTTATCACGTTAACAGACGCAATAGCCTTCATCCCCACATTTCGCAAAAGCTTCAGCAATCCTTGGAGCGAAACAGTTGTTCTCTACGCCCTCGCTGCAATAAAATTTGCAATTGGATTACTCGCTTTAGAAACAATAACTCTCACAACCTATCTTTATCCTGCATCCTTAGTTATTATGAACTCTTTATTCACAATAATGCTTGTTATCCGCAGAAAACAACTCACAAAATTTTAATCTCACTCTTTCTTTCCTAAAATATAATCTAAAAAACGAGTCACAGGAATTATTCTTCTCCGATAATACTCAACTTTCTCCGGGCGTTTCTTTGACAACACTTTCGGATGATTTCCCGCAATCATCATTCCTGGAACATACTCTCTTCCTGCAAGTAGATACCCTAAAACTCTATGTCTCCCCTCATACACTATATCTCGAAAAAATTTATCATGATACACCCCTAACGGCTCAGTCTGTAACTCTACAGTACGTTTCAAAGATCCTGCAATCTCTTCAATATGGGGTGTCGTTTTTCCTTCAAAAATCTCTCCTGCTTGCCATCGCTCTTCAATACAATCATAGACCGGAGCATTTTCTCGTTTGGTATTATAATGTACATAACTATTTTTATCCAGAATTACGTCTCCTATTACTGCAATTTTAAACATCGTTTGCGTTGGCAGCATTTTCTTTTTAAATCTTATTAATGTATTTTCTTTCAAATAGTAACAATTAGGAGATTAAGCCTCTTTATTTTTCATCACCAACTCCAGCACAGAAACCTTTATAAAACCCCTCCATTTTTTCCACCTACATGAAACGAAGTTCACGACGCTGGAAGAAAAAAGGTCAAATGCGCTGGAAATGGCAGCGTAAAAAGATCAAAAAGGAGAAGCGCCGTCGAAAATTAAATGCTGCATAATTTTTTTAATTAATTATCACTTCTATTTATCTTAATTTGCACTTAACTTCTTCTTAAAAATAAATATTAAAAAAATATTTAATCAAAATAATTTTCCTTCTACAACTTCCCTTGTCTATCCACTTTTCTAAGTGCCTCATTCAAGTATAGTATCGCCCAATTACGTAAGAATAACGCTCCTGGATAATAATCCACATTATGCATGCTATACATAATCATCTTCGTACTTCCTTCATTTTGATTAATTGAATATAATCTTTTCTTATCCTCGCTAAACTTCACTAATCTATTAAACACCCATTTCTCTCGTTCAAAATCATCGCCAAGATACAAACTTCCTCCTGCATTGCGGCTAATATCTAAACACGTCACAAACCCTCGTTCATCACAATGAGTCAAATCCTCCCAAAAACGTAATCGTTGTCGTTCATGTTCTCTAACAATTTCAACTGATTTGTCAAGATAACTCTCTTTAATCCACTTCTTTCTCGCTTTTTCATCAGGTGTATTCTCTGATAAATTTTGAATATAACTTTGTAAATCATCGTACCATTCTTTCACCGCAATCGGAAACATTTGTGAAGCTATCATCGTATCAAACTCTACATCCACACGTAACAACAACGGATAAATTGGCACTTGAAATCTATTCTCATTAAAGATCACCAACTCCTCTTTTCTCAATAACAATTCCTCCAATTCCATCTATTCTCTCCTACAAAAAATCTTTATATACTTTATCTAACCCCAAAATACATATTACAATTCATTTTTTCTGTCGATAACCCTTTCTTTATAAAAGGGAAACATTTATAAATAAGTGGCTTCCCAAACACTTTAGATATGTGTGCTCAAATAATATTGAGTATGAATTAGGTGATCCAATTTTCCTTGATACGACGATAAAAGACGTATTTAAGTTTCAAAATTGTGGCCGTAATAATGAGAATACAGGATCAAGAAAATCTACATCTGTAGAAATTCTAAGTAAATAGAGTTCCCGTTGATCCTGCGGGAGAGTGCTGCTATGGGAGTTCGATTAAGCCA
>CAYSCV010000042.1:0-12132 GCA_964429715.1 uncultured Methanosarcinales archaeon | reverse complement strand
AAAAAACTACGGCAATAGCATATATTTACGGTAACAAAAGACTTCTGTGGTTTAATATTCCTGCGGGAATTTAAACCTTGACCACGCTGCGCTCTCGCTTCGCTCGGGGCAATTAACAGGAATTAAGTTGAATTATTACTCGAGGCACACGACGACGAAATTTGGACACACTCACAATTGTGCTTCGCACGTTATTATTTAGTTTATTCCTAATCGTTCCTAACGAAAAACAAAAGTTTTAAATAATTATCTCACCAATTCTTCAACCTATGAAAATCCCCCCAATCATCTACGGCACCGCCTGGAAAGAAGATGCCACAGAAGAACTCGTCTTAACTGCTCTTCAAACCGGCTTTCGCGGTATTGATACTGCCAATCAACGACGCCATTATCATGAAGCTGCGGTAGGTAATGCCATTATTAAAAGCGGCATTCCTCGAGAACAATTATTCATCCAAACCAAATTTACCCACCTTGGCGGACAAGACCATCGACTCCCATATGACTCCCATACTGATTATGCTACCCAAGTACGCCAATCATTTCAAAGTTCACTCCAACATTTACAAACAGAGTACATTGATTCATATCTATTACATGGCCCATCCACACACGTGGGAATAGCACCTGCTGATTGGCAAGTCTGGCAGGAGATGGAAAAAATCTACCATGAAAAACAAACACATTATCTAGGAATCAGCAACGTTACTCTCGATCAATTAAAGATGCTCTATGAAAAAGCCACGATCAAACCTATGTTTGTTCAAAATCGCTGCTATGCCCAACAAGGCTGGGACAAACAGGTACGTGAATTTTGCCAAATTAAAAATATCATGTATCAAGGATTCTCCCTGCTCACCGCGAATACTTTTGTCCTGCCTAAAATACAACCACTTGCCCTAAAGTTAAACAAAACCCCTGCCCAGCTTATCTTCAAATTTGCAACAGAGATTGGAATCCTGCCCCTCACCGGCACAACCAACCCTCTCCATATGCAACAAGATCTTGCTCTTGATTTCAATTTAACAAACGAAGAAGTTCAGTTCATCAAGAACATTGCTATAGGATGATCAATCTTCATAAAAACAATCTCGACCTCGCCACATCTCCCTACGTACAGCAGCATAAAGACAATCCGATTCATTGGCAAGAGTGGTCAAATGAAGTGCTCGACTACGCAAAAAAACACAACAAAATAATCTTTCTTTCAGTAGGCTATGCCGCCTGCCATTGGTGCCATGTTATGGCGCAGGAATCTTTCTCAAATGTTCAAATCGCTCTTTACCTGAATCAACATTTTGTCTGTATAAAAGTTGATCGCGAACAACGTCCTGATATCGATAGTTACATGATGAACTTCATGCACGAGACGCAAGGACAAGGCGGCTGGCCTTTAAATGTATTTATTACCCCTGATGTAAAACCATTCTTGGCTGTAACCTATCTTCCTCTCAATTCCCGCTACGGTTTACCTGGGTTTTTGGATGTTCTCAAGAACGTGAAAGAAATATATGATACACAGAAAAACACAATCCCAACCTATCGTCCCCACATTCATACAGCTAAAAATGCTGAAGATGTTGAAGAGAAAAATCTCATTCAAGCAATTAAAAATAATCTTGTGAAAGATGGTTTTAGCTATGGTCCGCAATTTCCCCCTCATAACACTTTACTTTTTCTGCTTCATTATTATGAACAAAACAAAGACAGAGAAATAAAAGTCATTCTAGAAAAAATGCTCGATGTCATGGCAAAGAGTGGTTTGCATGATCATCTCCAAGGCGGGTTTTATCGCTACTGTGTAGATGAATCATGGACAATTCCCCATTTCGAAAAGATGCTCTACGACCAAGCCATGCTGTTGTGGGTTTATAGTCTCGCTTTCAAAGTACTGGGCAAGCCTTCCTATAAAACCATCGCCGAAAAAATAATCACGTGTTTAGAAGAGACTTTTGTGAATAATATGTATTACACTGCCCATGATGCCGATACTAATCATCGCGAAGGCGTAACCTATATCTGGGACAGTCAAGAATTACAACAGCATTTAACAACTGAAGAATTTACTGCCTTCTCTAAAGTGTACCTGCTTGAACCTAATTTTGAAGGAAAAATCCATCTCCTCAAACAGCAAAATTCTTTTCTTCCAGTAATAGAACAAAAATTACTCACTTTTCGTAAAAAACGAACGCAACCATTCACTGACACAAAATATATCACCAGTTGGAATGCGTTACTTGGTATTGGCTTAATTGTGTCCTATAGATCTTTAGGTAATAATATTGCCAAAGTAAAAGCCCAATTATTATTCAAAACGCTACTCAAAGAACACTACTTTGACGGCCGTTTACACCATAGTTCATCTGCAGGAAAACTCCAAGCCGGTGAATTTCTCGAAGATTATGCTTCCATGCTGCTCTTTGCCACCTATCTCTATGAAGAAACCGGTGAATATAAAGATTTGATTGAAATTTGGTATACCAAATTGGATAAATTTTATGATACCAAGTATACAAATTGGCTCGAGAGCAAAACCACTGATTTTATTTCTATTCCCGCCCAAACCTCTGATCACCCTACTCCCTCCAGTGCGTCTCTAGCCGAAATGGCAAAATTGAGAGCCACAATTATATTACGTAAAGAATACCTCCCTGCAATGTACAAACAACCGCTGCACCATGATTTTTTTAATTTGATGGCATCTATGAGTCAAGGCCAGTGGCACATCATCCACACCCCTCATCGAATTGAATGGCAACATCTTCCCTCAAATTCTATGCAGATTTATGATAAACAGATACAAGATTGTTACCAGCAAAAATGCCTGGAATTTAAAGACATCACCAAATTATTAGAATCAATAAAATATCTTCCTAAATTATAATTTTTATCTCGTTAACTTTTCCTTAACTCCCTCATTCCTTTCTGAACATCAGCACAATTTGCTAAGTACGACCCCGCCACAAACATATCTGCCCCGGCTTTACGTGCAAGCCCAATTGTCTGCGGATTCATATGCCCATCCGCAATTACTTTTACGTGCGGATTAATTCTCTTCACTTGCTCAATCTTTCGCAGCTGCCCAGGTAAGAAGGGAGCCCCATAATATCCCGGATGCACCGTTAAAATAAGAATATAATCTACCTGCGAAAGATATTTTTTTACTTTCCCAACACTCGTCTCCGGCTTCAAGGCAAACGCCACTTTCTTCTTCTGCGTACGCATAAAATCAATATACTCTTGTGGTTCAGAAAACACCTCAATCTGCGGAATAAATAAATCGATTTTAGAAAAATATTTCTTAACAAACGGCATCGGCTTTTCCACCATCAAATGCGCCCAATACCTAAACGAATTAGATAATCGCAACTTAAACTGCAACACTTTTGTTGGCACAAACTTTCCATCTGCAATATCCAAATGTATCTGCTTCGTCACTGGCTTAAATCTTTTTAAAAGTCGATCCATTTCTTCTTGACTTTGCGCCATCACTGAAGGAAGAATTACTGTTTTCATATCAACCCTTCAATCTTCTTAATCTTATTGATCCGTCGCACATGCCTCTCTTCCTGTGAAAACGACGTCTGTAAAAATTGTGCAATTATCTTCATCCCTAAAGAAGATGGTGTATTCCACCCAGATAAACAGATCACATTTGCATCAAGATGCTCCCGCGCTAATTGCGTTTCTTTCACCGTAACCGGCGTCACTGCTCGAACCCCTCTAACTTTATTCGCCGTCACACATACCCCTTGCGAAGAACCACAACATAAAATCCCTTTACTTCCACTCGACACCACCTTGCGCGCAACTTTCAGTGCATAATCAGGATAATCATCATTCTTGTCCAATTTCAAATTCCCCAAATCTTCAACTAGAATTTTCTTTTTTACCAACCACTTCTTAATCTTCTCTTTCAACAAAAATCCTGCATGATCAGCCCCAATGTATACTGTCTTCATGTTTTCCCTCCACTTCCAAACAATCTGATTCGTTGCTCAACCACTTGTTGAATCATCTCCCGTGCCGGTCCCAATATATGTCTTGGATCAAAATCTTCAGGCTGCGTTTTCACCACTTTCCGTACTCCCGCATCAAACGCTAATCGTAAATCCGTATCGGTGTTAATTTTGCAAATCCCATTCGAAATAGCCCGTCTAATCTCCCCCTCCTGCACTCCCTGCACTCCCAATAACTTTGCTCCATACTTTTTCGCCATCGCAATCAGAGAATCCGGCACCCCACTTGCCCCATGCAACACTAAGGGCATAGAAACTTTCGCTCGAATTTCCTGCAACCGTTTCTGATCCAATGCTACATTTCCTTTAAATTTATACGCTCCATGCGACGTTCCAATTGCAATTGCCAAAAAATCACATCCTGTTCGCTCCACAAACTCTTTTGCTAAGCTAGGATCAGTATACAGAATCTTGCGTGCTGAAACTTTATCTTCAACACCTCCAATTGTTCCTAACTCCGCTTCCACACTCACCCCTCGTACATGCGCCAACTTCACCACTTTTCGTGTCAAAGTAATATTCTTCTCAAACTCCTCATGCGACGCATCAATCATCACCGAAGAATAACCAGAACTAATCGCCCGTGTAATTACACCCATATCCCTTCCATGATCCAAATGTAATGCAATTGGCACCCTACTTTCTTCAGCCGCTATCTTCGCCAACGCCGTCAAATAATTCATTCCCGCATACTCAATCGCCCCTTCTGAAGTCGCCAACACCACTGGTGATTTTAACTTCTCTGCCGCCGCAACAACTCCTTGCACAATTTCCATATTATTGATATTAAAATGCCCAACTGCATACTTGCCTTTCTGTGCTTTTCGTAACAACTCTTTTGTCGATGCAAACATCTTAGAAATCATCCTCATCATCGTTTTGATGCCGTTCTTGATACATATAATTACCCACAAAAGTAATCCCAAGTGTAAATAATGGAATCGCCAAAAAATAACCTATATTCAACTGTTTTCCCATTGCCACAATCACACTTGCCGACCCTAAAATAAGAAATATAATCCCTCCTATCGGATCACTCTTCCACGCAATCAACATTGTAAAAAACAGAATCAGCCATACCATTAACCCAACCATAAACTCCTGCCCGAACCCAAACGTGTATAACACTCCTGCAATAAACGTAAATACTAAAAACAGCGCCAGAGCTCGTGGCAGCCAAAATAATACTTTTGAAAGATTTATTTTTCTCAACTCAAACATACATATCACACCCTTTTATCAAAGAAAGGAAAAAGAGTTTAAATTAGTTGCGGTCAGAAGCCGTAACACCACAACCTTCTTAAATAACCTCTTCCCCCATTATCTTGAGGTGTATATACTATGAAATTAACCGCAATCGCAAAAAAAACAAGAAAACCAAATACTGATATAAGTCCATTATTCTACACGCGCTGGTCTCCCCGTGCCATGACCGGTGATAAACTCACCACTGAAGAACTATTTCCTTTATTTGAAGCCGCTCGCTGGGCCCCTTCCTCATATAATAACCAACCTTGGCGTTTCATCATCGCAACTGCAGAACAAAAAGACAAATTCATGGACTTTCTCGTTGATTTCAACAAACAATGGTGCAAAAACGCCGGAGCGTTAGTCATTATCCTCTCTGCCAACAATTTTACCCACAACAATCAACCTGCCCAAACCCATTCATTTGATACTGGTGCCGCTTGGATGTCCGTAGCGTTAGAAGGCGCAAGACGCAACCTCGTCGTTCACGGCATGCAAGGTTTTGATTACGATAAAGTACGACTCACCCTTAACATCCCCAGCAATTATACCATAGAAGCCATGTTTGCTGTTGGCAAATTTGCCAAAAAGAAAGTCTTGCCTAAAGAAATGCAGGACAAAGAAGTGCCGAGCGGACGCAAAGAAGTAGAAGAATTTGTCAATTGGGATGGTGAGTGTAAGTGGATATGAGATTCATTTCTTTTTCTTTGGATAATACACCTTATCTTTCATCACTTCTTTCTCCTGTAACATCCGTGCCTGAAATCTAGGATTAGCCGTAAGTATCTTCCTCATCTTCTCAATCGTCAACAATCCCGCTTGCGGTCCGATAGATTGAATCACCGCTGCTGAATTAACTGTCCCCCACCGTAACGCCTCCGCAACAGATTTTCCATACCGTAACGCACTTAAAAATCCCGTAGAAAATGCATCCCCGCTTCCTGTCCTCTCTACAACTGGCACATGAAAGATTGGACAATAATAATAGCCTAAACCATCATAACAATACGCTCCACTCTCCCCATCCGTAATCACCACAAGCTCCACTCCAATCTTTTGCAAAGACAACAATAAAAATTTAAAATCCCTCTTCCCTGTCTGCAGCAACAACTGTGCCTCCTCCGTATTAAGTATCAACACACTACATTTTGCAATCAACGACCGTAACTTCTTCAATCCTAAATGTAATTGATATGTACCTGGATTAAATACCAACTTCACCCCATTTTTTGTCACATATGAAAATATCTTTGGGAATATTTTCTCGCTCCCTTTCGCCATAGAAGTTAAATATACCCACTTCGCAGTCTCCAATCGCGGGAATACATATTGCCTTGGTTCATGATGCACCAGAATCGTTCGCTCTGCATGATGATTCAGAACCACACTATAATTTGTTTTCTCTCCCCTCTTTCGTACAAAATACGTAGTAGAAACATTATTTTCTCGTAATGACTTATACAACAAATCCCCTTGCGCATCTTTTCCCACTTGCGCATATAATGCCGCTTTCAACCCTAATCGCGAAACCCCAATCGCCATATTCCCCGCATTGCCACCTAATAACTTATCTACACGAGAAACCCCTAACTTCGTTCCAAACGGAATATGCAGTTCACAATGATGACTATTTTTATCACAAACTACTCTCGAAATATCATCAATTTGTAAAAACACATCCTCTGTCACATCTCCAACCGAAATAAGATCAAGCATATACCAAACACCTCTATAACTATAAACAAGAACAAAGACTATTTTAATCTTTCTTTTTCTAGATATCGACTTTGTTTTTTCAGAGAATCAGAAAATAATATCGGGAAAATTTTCTTTATTAAATTGATTGATATATTCTTTCTCTTTGCAATTTTTTCATATCTATCCAACAATTCCTTTTCTCGCTGTTGCTGATGAAGAGGCAGCCCTAATTTTTTCTTAACTCGTACAAACTGCGGCGCTAACTTCTGTCGTTCTACTATTAAATCTATAATCATCTCATCAATCAATTCTATCTTCTTCCTCAATTCCTGCAATCTTCTATCCATATTCCCTCTCTCAATTATTTTTTCCCTGCAACACGTCCACAATTTTCTTACCAAAATCTCGCGCTGCTCCCGGTCCATTTGCCGTGATAATCATCCCATCTTGCGTCACCGCTTTGCCCGTATATGTAATTCCCATTTTCTTAAACAACGGTTCCTGTTCCCCATCCTCATTCCACACCGTTGCTTTCTTACCTTTCAAAACACCAGCATATGCTAAAATTGTCGGTGCAATGCAAATCGCCCCTAATAATCTTCCTTTCTCGACCGTCTCCTGTGCAATTCGCCACGCCTCTTTATCCTGTTGATATCGGACAGCGCCTGGCCCGCCAACAAAAATAATAACCTCATATTCTTCCACACGGACTTCTTTTAACGCCAGCTCTGCCATCGTCGAACCAATTTTCCCCCGCGCTACCCCTCTCACTTTTGACGCCGTCACCGTTTTAATTCCCGCCTGTTCTAAAATCTGCTTGGGAACCCCATACTCTAAATCTTGATATCCTTGCTGTGCCACAATAAATAATGCTTTCATCCCAACTACCTCTTCCTTTTAAACGTCTCATTGATATGATGTACTCTTTTTTTCGGCACAAAATCATCAACATCCACATCTTCTCCTGATTTTTTATCTAACACTTCCTGTACCGTTGCCAAAATAACATCTGCCACTTGTCCCGCCGCAATACCTTGAAAACCCGTCATCTTCGTTGCCGTCAACCCCGGATTTACACAATACGTTCGCACATTTTTCGGCAATTCTAACGCCAACGCTTGCGTAAACCCTCGTAACCCAAATTTTGTCGCACAATATATTGTTCCTTGTGCAATAACTTGTTTGGATAATACACTTGCAATAGTAACAATCATCGCTTCTTTTTGCTTTTTCAAATACGGCAAACAAGCATGCGTCATCATAATCGCCCCAACTAAATTAACCTCTAATTGTGTTTTAATATCCTCCTCTGTTTGTTTCTCCAATGATTTATAGACAAAACACCCCGCATTATTAATTAAAATATCAATCCTGCCAAACTGCATAATCGCTGCATCCATTACCTCTTGAATAGATGTACTATCCCTCACATCTAAATGAACTAACAATGCCGGTGAATACTTCTCACACTCTTTTTGTACCGTTTCCCCTTCTTTTTTTGTATGGTGATATGTAATCACAACTAAAGCCCCAGCTTTTGCAAAAGCAACAGCCATCTCTTTGCCAATACCTGTACTCGAACCCGTAATCAATATTACTTTATCTTTTAATTCCATTTTCTTTTCACAACAATCTAACAACATCTCAATTTAAAAATCCTACCACGAAAAATACTTCTCCGCCACCGCCACTCTCTTGCGCAGCAACAGCTTTCGTATCTCATCAAAAAAGAAAATAAATATCGCAAACGGCAGCCCCAACATCAATTCAAATCCACTTAACGACTGCGTGCCAAAAAACGCCTGCGTCTGCGGCAAATACACAATAATCCCTAAAAACATAACCTCGACTAAAACCCCCACCCACAAGAATTTATTACTAAACAATCCTGTGCGAAATAACGATTGCCGTCTCGTTCGACTGATAAACACATTCGCAATCTGACACACCACAATTGCCGCAAAAAATGCCGTCACTGCTTTCTGATACAGTGGATCCGTTGCAACAAACTGTTCTCCCCATTGCCAGCCCGAACTCAATAAAATCCCAAAAAACGCAAAAAATCCTGCTAACGTCTGAATCACCCCAATAAATAAATATGAATGCAACAACAAATTTCTCGTCAATAAATGCTCCTTGCGCGGAATCGGTTTGTTCTTCATTACATCTGATTCTGCTTTTTCCGAACCCAATGCAATCGCTGGTAACATATCTGTCCCCAGATCAATACATAAAATAAGAATAACTGTAATCGCTAGTGGCACATTCAACAACGCAAACGCAATAAATGGAATAATTTCTGGTACATTACTCGTAAGTATATAATTGATAAATTTTCTAATATTATCAAAAATCGTTCTCCCTTCCTCAATCGCATTTACTATCGTCGCAAAATGATCATCCATCAAAATCATATCTGCTGCCTCTCGCGCCACTTCCGTTCCCGACGCTCCCATTGCCACACCCATATCCGCATGCTTCAACGCCGGCGCATCATTCACCCCATCCCCCGTTACCGTAACCACTTCCCCCATTGCCTGCAATGCTTGGACAATCCTCAACTTCTCAACTGGATTCGTCCGCGCAAATAACACATTTTGTTTCCGCAAGATCAGTTTCAATCGCGTCTCATCCATTCTCTCCAACTGCTCGCCAGTAATCACCACTGCTTTAGCATTATGCTCAATCAAACCGATTTGTCGTGCAATAGATTCCGCCGTCACACTATGGTCTCCCGTAATCATAATCACTCGAATTCCCGCCGTCTTACACTTCTCAATTGCCGGAATCACTTCTTCACGAATCGGATCAACCATTCCTGTTAATCCCATAAACACAAACTGCTCTTCATTCAATCTCATTCCCGTTTCTTTCGACGCAAACGCCAACACTCTCTCCCCTCGTGAAGCCATTTGTAGCGCAGCGGCATGCAACTGTCGTTTTTGCTTCACATTCATTTTCTGTACTTTCAAACCAACCAGGACAAATGAACATTTTTCAATCACAACTTCCGGCGCTCCTTTCATATACGCTATAATCTTTCCTCCGCTTCTGTTCAGCGTAATCATTCGTTTCGATTGCGATTCAAACGGCAACTCGTGAACCCTTTTATCCTTCTTGAACAACATCCCTACATTCATATACGAAGACGCAAATGACAACAATGCCGTCTCCGTTGGATCACCAAAAAATCCTTTCTCTTTCTTCTGCGTATGCGCATTATTACATAACACCATTGTTTTAAGCAATAAAGTAATCTGCTCACAAGTCAACTTTCCTTTATTCAAACTTTTATTCAAAATATGTTCGTCAAAACCAACATACACTGACGAAATTTCCATTTTATTCTGCGTTAACGTTCCCGTCTTATCCGTACAAATAACCGTTGTCGAACCCAACGTCTCAACAGCCTCTAAATCTCGTATGAGCGCTTTTTTCTTCGCCATCCGTTTCGCGCCAATGCTTAATGCTAACGTCACCGTTGGCAATAACCCCTCCGGCACATTAGCAACAATTATCCCAATTGCAAAAATTAAACTTGCGAGCAACCCATGCCCTAACATAAATCCAATCCCAAAAAATGCCAATCCTAACACAATTGCAATGATTGAAATAATTGAGATAAAACGTTTAATCTCAATATGCAGCGGTGTCGCACTCTCTTCTGTTTTACGGGTAAGTTGGGCAATTTTTCCAATCTGTGTTTGATTTCCCGTCGCAAACACCATCGCTTTCCCATCTCCTGATTGGACTAATGTTCCGGATAACACGACATTGCGTGTTTCCAAAATATTATCATGCGTCGGTTCAATCGTTCGCAGCTGCGGTTCAGACTCTCCTGTAATTGCTGAATGATCAACTTTCAACTGATTCTGCTCTAACAATCTCGCATCCGCCGGCACTTTATCCCCTTCATTAAGAAATATAATATCCCCTATAACTATATTCACTAAAGCAATACTCTGTCTCTTTCCATCCCGTAACACCTCTGTTTGCGCCGGCAGCATCTTTTGAAACGTCGCCATAATCCTTTCTGATTTATATTGCTGCAGAAACGTAAACAGGGCATTAAAAATCGTAACTCCTATCAGCGCCAACCCAATATAAGTATACCCCTCATTGGGCGCCACCGTTTCTGCAAAAAATGCAATTCCCGCACCAAACAATAACAACAACGCAAAAAAATTCGTAAACTGCTTGAGAAATTTCAACAGCAACGTATGCTTCTGTGTAATCTCCAACTTATTTTGCCCATACTGCACCAACCGTTTCTCTACCTCTGCCGTTGACAACCCTTTCACAGAAGAATGCAACGAACTATACACTTGATTTAACGGTAATTTGTGCACATCCATCAAAGCTCTAAGAACATACCAAGGTATTTATATGTTTTGGGGATAGACCTCAGAAAAAGTTATCGCTGGGTATATATAGAAGAGTATATTCTGTACATTAAATCAATCAAAATAAAACAAACTTAAAACACTGGTGAACAAACATGAATGAAAAAACAATGCATATAATCATAATAGGAGGCATCATCGTCATCCTCGCGTTATTATTTTACTCAATGGGCGAGAAGCAGATTCTCGTATCAACATCAGGTGAGGTACCAAAGATTAGCGTTACCGGTGACGCCGAAACTGACGTCATGCCTGACCAAGTCGTTCTCAGTTTAACCGTTCTCACCGAAGGCAAAGACGCCGCATCCGTTCAAACTGACAACAGCAAAAAAATGAATCAAGTCATGGACGCGTTGAAAAATGAAGGTGTCACAGAAAAAGAAATTGAAACAACAAACTATAACATCTACCCTTGGCAAGAATGGGATCAAACAACTCAAAAAACGATTAATAAAGGCTATCGCGCCCAGCACACCATCCAAGTCAAACGAAACGACATCAAAAGCGCCGGTAAAATGCTAGACCTCGCAGTAAAGAATGGCATCAACACCGTTGACAATGTCTACTTCACCCTCTCTGACGCAAAAGAAAAAGAAGTCAAAGAAGAACTAGTTGCAACAGCCAGTGCGAAAGCCAAAAAGAAAGCCGAAACCCTCGCTAAGAATCTTGGCGTCTCTGTAGGCAAAGTGCGCATGGTCAGCGAAAGCAGCTACAGCCCTCCCCTCTACTATGCCTCCTACGCTAAATCTGAAATGGCAACAGAT
>CAYSCV010000041.1:0-12400 GCA_964429715.1 uncultured Methanosarcinales archaeon | reverse complement strand
TAGTCACTAGCGTTCGTGACTTTCCTGTTGGAAAGAATTGCTTTTTGCAAAGTTCTCTAAGGAATGATAAATTCTTTTTTTTTCATCATTTTTTTTACAGCTGACATAAAATTTCTTCTTGCTTTATCAGGGAGTCCTGGTATCCAGTATTCACTTGCATACATGATGCCAATCAAAGTATAGGCATAGATCATTGTCTTTAGGATTTCTTTGTCTCCTGTTTTTTTAATATATGAGTCCATGAACGCTCGAATATAATCTCTGCAATACTTGTTTTTTGTTCCAGTATATTGGAAATAGAATGAAGAGGTCCAGAATCCGACATCGAAACCAGGATCTCCCCATGGCATTCTTGAGTAATCGATAAAATAGAGTGATTTGTCAGATCTTTTGATTGCGTTTGAAACCCAGAAATCGCCATGTAATGCGCACAATCGATCTCCACGATTTTTCCATTCATGCATGAACTTCAGCATCAGTTCTAGGTATTTTCCCTGCTTTGAAGGGGGAAGGAACTTGTCATTTTTTTCAAAACTGTGCATCAGTTGTAAAGTGTATTCTGGATGACCAATTACGCTTCTTAAAAAATCGTTATAGACTGCGTCTCGCGTTTTCTTGTCTCCTGGGTGTTTTATGGCATGTATCTTTGCAATGTAATTCGTAACTTTTTCAATCTCGTTGAGATCATCTACATCAAGTTTATTTTTTGTAAGACGTTCGGAGAATGTTTCAAGCAGACTTTTTCCATTCCCCCCATATTCTTGGATTTCATAGACTGTGCTATTATCATCAAGTTTCTTGAACACAAGCATCTTATCTTTATCTTTAGCGATGACTGCATATGATTGTGGTGTCGCTTTATTCCTGTTATTCATACTATGGCTAACCAAAAGCGAATGCAACTTTCGTTCTAGAAATTCAAATCCACGATCATTTGATATGAATTGCTTGATGAAATATTCTTTCCCATCTTTTGTTATAACTTTGTAGCCGCGGCTGTGATACCCCGAATTTAGAGGAGTAATAGAATTAACAATAGCATCTTTTGCTACTTTTGAAATGAGCTCCTGTGCAGTCTCTTTTGAAAGAGTCATGGTGTAAAAAGGTAAAGAGAAAGTAACATATATAAATCTATACTATATTATATAGGCTATGTTTAAGAAAAGAGGGGAAGTTGAGAGGTATTCAGGATTCTTTGGAGAGAAGAAGCAGTTGATTGCGACATCTACGTTAATTGGCACGATTGTAGGAGCGGGGATGTTAGGGATTCCATATGTGGTGTCACAGGCAGGATTGTTATACGGGTTAGGGTTGATATTAATATTGGGGGTTGCGTTTCTATTATTATATTTGATGTTAGGAGAGGTTGTATTGCGAACAAGAGAACAGCACCAACTGGCAGGGTATGCTGATAAATATCTGGGTCCAAGTGGAAAACGAATCATGACACTGATTACGTTAGTCTCGATTTACGGAGCGCTCACGGCGTATTTGATTGGGGAAGGGATTAGTTTGCATGCGATATTTAAATTTGGTTCGCCTTTATTATATACATTGATTTTTTTTGTGATTGGTCTAGCAATTGTGTGGAGGGGAATCAAGTCAACGGGAAAAGCGGAGTTGTATTTAATTTTGCTGCTGCTCAGTGTGGTGGTGATTATTGGTTTTTATTCATTGGATAAGATTGAAGAACGAAATCTGACAGTATTTAATCCACAATACTTTTTTCTGCCGTATGGAATCATCTTGTTTTCTCTGTTAGGTTTTGCGGCGGTGCCGGAGATGCAGGAGATGTTAGGGGCGAATAAAAAATTATTGAAGAAGTCCATTATTGTAGGGGCAATTATTCCCATACTGTTATATTTATTGTTAGCTTTTATTGTGGTAGGGATGATTGGGGGAGAAAAATTTGCGCAGCTAGATGCGAATCAACGCATTGCGACGATTGCGTTAGGTATGTTTGCGCATCCGTTGTTAGGAATTTTTGCGAATGTATTGGCGGTGCTGGCGATGTTTACATGTTTTCTTTCGTTAAGTACGGCATTGATTGAGTTGTACCAATATGATTATCATATTAATCATACAATTGCAGTGATTATCACATTTGTATTGCCACTTGTAATTGTGCTTCAGAATGTGACATCATTTATTGCGATATTGGGGTTAACGGGGGGGATTGCAGGGGGGTTAGAGGGGATACTTATTATTCTGATGTATGTGAAAGCGAAGAGAAAAGGAGATCGAGTGCCAGAGTATAAGTTGAATATTCCGTTTACAATTTTAGCGTTTCTTATTTCATTGTTTGCGTTAGCAATCGTTTATGAAATAGGACATAGTATTTTAGTTTGATTTATTTTTCTTAACAAAACAGGAATTTATTAGATTATAATTTTTCAAATTTATCTAAATCAAAAAAATTAATTGAATTGTAAAAATTATTAGTTACTACTAGAAATTAACAATTATTCCAAAAGATTTATAAATAGATGGTTACTTTAGAGTAGTACTTGGTTAAAATTACCAAGAAATACTATGTATAATGCACTGAAAAAAAATATTACAGAAAAGCTTGTTTCTTTGGTAGTACTCACTGCTTCAAATGGATATGCAGCAGCACCGGCACCAGCCGCACCAGTACAGCCGGCATGCCAAAGTTCATGGTATCAATGTATCAAGCAGGACCAATTGAATCCGAAGCCAGGGTATATTAGTAAAGTGCTTGATCAATATTTAGATGGCGTTGGCGGAAAAATTGCAATTTCATTGGAAGATTTATTCCAACAAAAAGGGAAGAAAACTAACGAGGAAGTTTGTCGAGAAGCATTAAATCGATTGTATAACCTTATGACAACTCCCGGGGATCAGAAGGATGAGACAGTACGAAATTATTTTTCCGGACAAAGATTATGTCCAACAGAAATGCCAAACAAAAGTTATCCATGGATGTTATTAAAGTCGGAAACACCGAAAAAATAGACAAGACCAAAAAAATAAGAAAAAAATAAAATTAAAATTAAACAAAACAACACGAGGTAAAAAACAATGAATACAAAACAATTATTATCAGCAGTTATGGCAGGAGCTTTAGCACTATATGCGCCAATTTCTTATGTGGATGGCGCAACACCTGGAAAAGGAAAAATGGTTACTCCTGGCACTAAAGGAAAGGGAAAAGGGAAAGGAAAAGGAGTTGTTTCACCAGTTGTTTCACCATTAGAACAAAAATTGAATGCATTAGATGTTCGAGTAGTAGGGTTAGCTAAGGATGTTACTGATGTCAATGTGCAATATAAAGCATTGGATGCACGTGTCGGTGAATTAACAAACCCAGAAAATGATTATGTTCGTGAGAGCTTACGAGAAGCATTGGCTGAAAAGTATGGCCAATTACAAGGATTGCATCAAGCGGTGAATGATGAATGTGGAAAAGCATATCAAGGATTTGTAGGATTAGCAGAGCAAGTTAGTGAGACATATAAAGGTTCAGAAGCATTTACCACTAAAGTTAGTGATTTAGGTAAAGATAAAAAATTATCAAATTATGATAAAGCAATTCAAGCGGAAAAATTATTCTTGGCAGAAGTGAAAGATGAAGAAAACAGTGAAGAATTTAAAGCTTATTTAAGTCATGAATTAACAGCAACCACAGATGATTCACTTTCAGTTGTTGATCAGCATACAAAGTGTGTTACAGCACAAGAAAGTCAAGTTGGCGAAGTTAAACAGTTTCGAGGCTTATTGAGAACAAACTTGACACGCGATGAAGCAGAATTACGAAGAACAATTGAGACGATTGTACGTGAAATCGCTCCCGTAGCTGCAAAAGAACAATCACCATGGAGCATAAAAGCTTTAGCAGGAGCAGGTTACTTTGGAAATGGAACTGCGCATAGCTTCCCTATAGCAGTTGCCGGAGAATTATGTTATGCATTCACTCCAGCAGTTAGCGTATGTGCAAATGGTACAGTGTATCAAAATGGAGAGAGTAAACAAACAACTTCTTCAACTCCTGAAAGTAAAACGTCAGCAGTGGGTGGATCATTAGGATATCAACAACAATCAACGCTTTCGTTACAAAAAACAAACGGAACTGATTACCACAATGGAGCAGGATTACGATTAGCGTATAATGCGAATAAAAATGTGGGTTTTGGTTTAAGTTTACAAGCATTGAATGGGCAAGAAACAGTTACTGAAGATAGAACACGAAGTGTGGTGTTACGAAACAGTACAGGCGTACAGTTAGGAGAGGCTAGTTCAATTGCTGATTCAGTCACAACGCGAAAAGCAGTACATCCAATTGTCCCTGGTGTTGATGCAACAGTAGAATTTGTAAAAGGATTTGGTGCACGATTAAGCGCAGGATATGACGTCACAACCGGAAAAGTTATGAGTTTTATCCAAGCAATGTACAGATTTTAATTTATTATTTTAATTTGTAATTATAATTACTTGTTGTAATTATAATAGTAAAGAGGGAGTGAATGTGAAGATTTGGTTTTAGGTGTGTAATAAAAATAGTGATATAATAGTAATAATAACTAAACCAAATATGGATGGAAACACAATGAAAAAACAAAACATCATCGGCAGTATACTTATCGGCTTGCTTTTGGTACTTTCAAGTATCACAAGTGTTGTGGCAGCAGACCCACTTATTTTTCAGTCAGGATGGGTTGTGGCAAATAATCAACAAAACTTGGTTACAGACCTTAGCCTAACACAAGGCGATGATGCAAAACTTTGGACATTTGTGGTAAGTGCGCAGAATTTTAATTTAAATATAAAATTATTGAAGAAAGCAGACCAATCATTTGTGAAAGAGTTTAATTTCCCAAATGTTCCAGCTAATATTCAAAGTACGTTTGATCAAACTATCCCGGTTAAAACGGATGATTTGGCAGTTGGAGAGTACGATGTTATTGCGACAGCAGTTAATACATTGGGAGCAAAGAGTATTGCACTAACATTAAAAGTAAATGCGAAAGTTGTGGTTCCGGATAATAATGCACCAATTGTAAATGCAATTGGAGCGAAAGTAGTGAATGAAGGAGATTTATTGACATTCAAAGTTGTGGCAGCTGACCCAGATGCTGATCCAATTACATTCTCTATGAAGAATGGGCCAGTGGGAACCGTATTGAACGGGAATGTATTCAGCTGGACACCTGATTTTACGCAAGCAGGAGATTATGTTGTTACATTTGTTGTTGCGGATGATAAAGGGGCGACAACTTCAGTTGATGTGAACATCAAAGTTGTTGATGTACCTGCACCAGCAAATAAAGCCCCGGTTATGAATGCAATTAGTGATAATAAAGTATCTGAAGGACAAATATTAGAATTTACAATTGCGGCGAAAGATCCAGAAGGGAAAGCAGTCAAATACACAGTAGAAAAAACAGCAAAAGCAGGACCATGTAATGGGTTTTTTGATTTTTCTTGTACGTTTGCAAATATATTTGATGCACTTAAAGGACAAAGTGTTATGTATGCAATCGATGAAACGACGGGGAAATTTATGCTCGCCCCAGGGTATACAGCAGTAAAACATCCGGCCGTGGCTCGAGATGTTTACTTCGAATTTACCGCGACGGATGGAGAAATGAGTTCGATTCCAGTGTATATTACGGTTACAATAAATGATGTAAATCAAGTACCACAAGTAACTTCAGTAGCACCACCTATTGCAACAGTGGGCCTCGCTTATAAATATACATTGACAGCAAAAGATGCAGATAGTGAAGATGTTGTTTCATTTTTACAAAAAGTTGGACCGCAAGGAATGACTTTATTACAAAATACAATTACATGGACGCCAAGTGCTGCGCAGGTTGGAGACCATGCAGTTGAGGTTGTAGCAACTGATGGTTTAGGAACAGTATCACAAAAGTTTGTAGTAAGCGTTGTACCACCAGCACCAAAAGATAAAGATAATGATGGTGTTGAAGATGATAAAGATAACTGTCCGGACGCATTCAATCCTAATCAAGAAGATACGGACAAGGATGGTATTGGTGATGTGTGTGATCCTACTGCTACCGGAAATGCACCAGAATTAGATGCAATTGGTGATAAGAGTATCGCGGCAGGAAATATGTTAACTTTTGGTGTAAAAGCAATGGATAAAGATAATGATCCATTAACGTTTAGTACAAGTGCATTACCAACAGGTGCTGTGTTTGATGCGAAAACAAGTACATTTAGCTGGACACCTGCAAAAGAACAAGCAGGAACACATACAATTACGTTTACAGTTACCGATGATAAAGGAAATGTTGATAGTGAAACAATAACAATCACAGTTACAAAAGTATCAGATGTACCTGGTAAAGAGCCAGTGTTTACTTCATCGCCGGTTACAACCGCAACAGTAGGAGAATTGTATTCCTACGCTGTAGGTGTTGCAAGCGATAAGCCAGTGAGCTTTGGATTAAGCAAAGCACCAATGGGCATGAAGATTTCGGCAACAGGAGTTGTAGAATGGACGCCGGAAAAAGAAGGAAATTACGATGTAACTATTCAAGTTACAGATGGTAAAAATACGATCACCCAATCCTATGTGATCCATGTCAATGCGGCCTATACGAATTTGAAGTTAGCAACAATTGGCTTAAGTGCAGATGTGGCAGCTCCAGGAGAAATGATTACCGTAAATACTAAGATTGTTAATGACGGCAATAAGAACTTGAATGATGTACGGGTACGGTTGTTTGTGTACGACTTAAACACTATGGTTTCAAGCAAAGAATTTGATGTGAAGAAAGGCGAAACTAAGCATGTGACAACCGGATTACAAATTCCAGAGGATGCAGAAGCAGGAGAATATCTTGTGGAAGTATTTGTGGAAAATGAAGATTTCCATGATGCAGCGTATCGCCAATTAACAATCAAATAGGTAAAAATTACTACATTGAAGTAAAATATTAGTGTAGTTACTCAATAATACTAAAAATAACGAAAGATTTATAAAGTAGCTCCTGTTTAGGGAATACATACTAAATCAATCGTTGCTCTTAGAAGTATACAACAAAGAAGAAACGAGATAAAACAAACATAAAAATAATATTCAAACAAAATTTGGAGGAAGAAAAATGAAAAAATTAGTAACCTTAATGGCTGTATTCGTCATCAGCATGTTGAGCTTCGCAATGGTTAGTGCTATAACCGGCAATGACTTACAAGTGAACTCAATTAAAGTAAATGGCGACGACGTTTTGTCGAATAGTGTATTAGTAGTAGAAGAAGGGCAGAAAATTACTGTTCGCGTGGGTTTAAGCGCATTGACCGACAATGTGAAGAATGTAGAAGTAGACGCAAAAATTAGCGGCTATAAAGAATCTGAAAACTTTGAGAGCATCCAAGATTCAACAACTTTGTTCGATATTGAAAAAGGTACGACAAAATATATGAATTTGGAATTAAACTTGCCTCAGAAGTTAGACAAAGATCAGTATTACTTACGATTACGAGTATCTGATAAGAAATCAGCATCATTTGAACAAGATATTGTTTTAAAAGTGGAACCAAAACGCCATGGCGTGAGTGTTGCAGATGTAACTTTTTCACCTGGATCAAGCATCAAAGCGGGTAAATCATTACTTGCGACTGTTTTACTTGAAAACTTTGGTGACAAAGATGAAAATGATGTAAAAGTTACAGTGGCTATGCCAGAACTTGGATTAAGCAATAGTGAATTTGTTAAAGCTGTGAAAACAGATAGCAATAATGTTGGCTATGAAGATGTTCCTGAAATGTTTTTACCTATTCCTGCTACTACAGCAGCTGGTGATTATAAAGTAAAAGTAACTGTTAATTATAATAACTTCAAAGACACAGTGGTAAAAGAATATACTGTTAAAGTGTTAGCGAATGAAGCATTTCAGACCTCTAACAAGTTAGTTCTTGCTGTTGGTCCGGAAACGCAACCTGTTATGGCTGGTAAAACAGCTACGTATGGTGTAGCGTTAACGAACGCAGGAAGTTCATCTAAAGCATACATGGTAAGTGCTATGGCTGGAGATTGGGCTACTGTTTCAGTAAGCGAGAGCTTAGTTGTGTTAGAAGCTGGGAAGAATAAAGTAGTATATGTTGAAGTGACACCGAATGTTGATGCAACTGCTGGTGAGCATGTGTTATCCTTGAGTGTTAAGTCAGGAAATGATGTGCTTGAAACAGTGGCATTAAAAGCAAGTGTTGTGGCACCACAAAAAGCAGCAAGTGCAGGATCTGAATTCAGTTTACGAAACGGTTTAGAAATCGCCTTAGTTGTACTTGTTGTGTTGCTTGTGATCATTGGTTTGATCATTGGCTTTAGCAGATTACGAAAAGATAACGACGAAGAGAAAACGTATTACTAAGTACGTCAAAAATCTTCCTCCAAATTTTTTTTATTTTTTTTCTTATTTTTTTAAGTGATATTTCTAGTTTGTATACTATTTTTTGAGCGAAGATTAAAAAAAATAGATATATTTTTGAATAGTTATATTTAGCTTGCTCTTGTGTTTATATATCACTCATTCATTATAGGATATATGACAAACAACCTCTATGATACAGCAAAAAGAGCGAAGGCGCTTGAAGATGAGATCGGGTTAACACTCGACGACGTTATGAATAAATTAACGCAAGAAGTCGGCGAATTTAATGATGCGGTGCAGAAATTTCGAGGAAGGTATTGCAAGCAACGCACAGAGGATTTATCGAAAGTTCAGGATGAATTAGGAGATGTATTGATGAATCTTGGTTCGATTGCGTATAGGTTAGGGCTTGATCCCAATAAATTTGCAGAGTATGCTTCTGCAACGTTAGGGAAATTTGAAGAGCGCAAAGAGTTGTATAAAGGGAATATGCGAAGGGACTAGAAAGAGAATTTTTTTATTTTTAATTGTTTTTACTTTTTAAGTTGATTTTAATTGCTGTTTAATAACATTTTTAAAGGGGATTTATAGTCGATTAGATAAATGAATTCTCAATACAAAATTAATATTGCATTTGCAGGTGGTTCGTGTACTGGCAAGTCCACTTTAGCGGCAGTATTATTTTCTCAGCTTAAAATTAAAGAATATGATTATGATTTAGTTCTAGAACCACATCGAAAATTGAAAAATGAGTTTGGAGATTATCGCAGTCCTTTCGAGCGATTCTATATGTGGCGCCTTCAGGAAAGGGAAGAGATTAATTCTAGGGCGTTGCATGGATTTGTTACAGATCATGCACTTTTTTCATTTTATATTTCTGCAAAAATGTATGCAACAGAACCGCGTGATCAACTGGCAGTATCCGAATTATTTAGTATGGCTATTACAAGTTTAGAGAAATATCAATTAATTATTCTGGCTAAGAATCCAGAAGAAATTTTGTATAAAAAAGATCAAGTACGAAATGGAGGAAGTAAATCTCGTTTACGAAGACATGATCTTACTAAAAGTTTTTTAGAACATTTTTGTCCTGAAAAGACTTATTTAGTGGAAGGTTCTCTTGAAAATAGATTAGGACAGATATTACAACAATTAGATAAAATGAGGAAGACTAATCCATGGATATAGTAGTTATAGGTGCTGGGCCTATCGGCTGTTATGCAGGCTATCATTTAGCTCGGGCAGGGCATAGGGTTACGATTTATGAGAATCATGCACAGATTGGGTCGCCGATACAGTGTACGGGGTTATTGACGCATGATTTTGATCAGTTTAAGTTGCCGATGGAGTCGTTTTTAGTGAATACGCTGGATACTATTGAGGTGATTAGTCCTAAAGGGGAGAAGATGCGAATTGCGCAGAAGGAGTATTTGGTTTGTCGAATTAAATTTGATAATTTTTTTGCGGATTTGGCACGGCGCGAGGGGGCGGAGATTTGGTTGAATCATGCGTTTGTACGTAAAGAGGGGAAAACGTTAATTATTAAAGATTCAGTGGGTAAGGTGGAGAAGCGAGTAGAGGCGGATATTGTGATTGCGGCGGATGGGCCGCTGTCGCCGACGGCGAAAGCGTATGGATTTTATTGTGCAGAGCGGGAGAACTTTTATGGGATTCAGGCGACGGTGCAAGGAGAATTTACGCCGGGGACGTATCAAGCGTATTTTGGCAATGAGATTTGTCCTGGATTATTTGCGTGGGTTGTGCCAGAGTCGGCAACGCAGGCGCGGGTGGGACTTGCGACGAAGCGGGAGACAAAGAAGTATTTTGATCAATTTATGGAGGAGAGAGGGTATACACTAGTTGATATGCAGGCGGGAGCGATTCCGGTATATAATGCAAATCAAGTGTTGTACAAAGATAATTGTTATGTGTTAGGTGATGCGTCTTCGTTTGTGAAAGCAACAACGCTTGGGGGGCTGGTACCTGGGTTGAAGCAAGCAGAGATTGTGGCAAAGTGTATTATTGAAGGACGAGGAGGAGCCGGGGAAGTGGAACGAGAGGTGAAATCGTTACGTACGCGATTGGGATTACATTTACGTCTTCATTGGATGTTTCAGAAGTTTTCAGATGCGGATTGGAATCGATTGGTTGGGTATATGAATCAGCCACGGATACAGCGAATTTTAGAGAAGCATACGAGGGAGAATCCGCTGCCGATATTAGTGAAAGCATTGTTGTTGGAACCGAGGTTTTTATATTTTGGGAAGTATTTAGTTTAAATTTATTCTTATTTTTGAACGTAGATGCTTAAACTTTCTTTGGTTAAAATAGGTTACCTTATAGAAATCAATGCCGAGGGCTTGGGCGGCTTGTTTGTCTGAGGTACTATCTCCAATAAAGATGTATTTCGTTAGGGGAATATTATTATCTTTAATTAATGTAAAGCCTTCTTGATTTGGTTTTAACAGGGCGACATCATTACGAGTTATAATTTTATTGAATTTGTAGGATAGATTATGTTTTTTTAATACGGTTGTTACGGTCTTTTTTGTATTAGAAGACCACAAGTGGAAAGTGTACTTTTTAGTGTTTTGGTTATTGGCGATGAATTGTACTAGTTGAGAGTTAGGGATTACTTCTTTGATGAAAGTTGTTTCAAACCAAGTATTGTTTTTTATGAATAAGTTTCTTGTGGAGGGGAATTTGGCGATGTAGCGATTTTGCAATGCGCTTAATGAGATTTTTCTTTGTTCATAGTTTTGATAAATGGTATTATCTAATAGGATTAATTTATCTTTAATCTTATCTCCCCAATGTTCCCAAGGAAGGATTAACCAACAAATAGTCTCATCGAAGTCGAAGATAAGATGGGTTTTGTGGTGAGTTTTGAGATATTTTTCTAGATGTGAATTCTGAAGAGAAACCATTTCAAAAAAAGAAAAAAAGAAAAAAGTATTTAATTGTTTGCTTTGTCGAAGCAATTTTAATCTTTTGCCAAACGGAAAATTGCACGAACGCTCACAATTATCACGGAAGGTAAGACAAAGGTCATCAATGACCACAATACGCTTTCTAAATAGGGACCAATTCTTTGAATTTGGCCTAACGCACTGCCACCCATACTTAATACGATTACTAAAGCGGTTACGTACAAGATGTAATCTCGTGTTTCCGATTCAGTAATATTGGCGAATCCGACACCGATCCCTGCTAAAATTAACACACTTGTTAATATTGCCGGCAACAGTGGATTCACTTTTGCTACCAAAGGGGATACCAATCCTAACACTAACGCAATCACGATACCTGAGGTGAATGCGTATGCTAAAACGGTATTCATTGTTTTTTTTGCATAATCTACCATAGTTTTTTCCTCCACAACTTTTTTTGTTTATTACCTTAGAAAGGTATATTTTAGTTAAATTGGGGTTTTTGTTTAAATATTTTTCTTATAATATGAATGAAAAAGGAGGAAAATGATGCGATTACTCTACCTAAACCTTTTTATATTTGGGTATTTCAAATAGGATATGCCTATATTAATTGCAAGTCTTTCTACGGGAAAAGGAACGTGGACGGACGTGAGCAAAATTATGCAGACGCAGCCGTGGACGAAGGTATTTCTGATTACAAATCAATTTGGGGTTGAAAATTTTACGTCTAAGCCGGCGACGGCAGAATTTGTGCTGATTGATCCAAATCAGGAGGTACGTATAATTACAGAGAGGATACTTACGCAGTTGAAGGGGAAGATTAGCGATTTTGAAGTGGCGTTAAATATGGTGTCGGGTTCAGGGAAGGAACATATGGCGATTTTAGAAGCAGTATTAGAATTAGGGTTGAATTTTAGGTTGATTACGGTGGTGAATAATCAAGTGGAGACGTTGGGAATAAAAAGGTAGAGGAGAGATTTTACAATGGTAAATTTAGAGCAGTTAGTGTATGATGGGGCGAATTTTGTCCATAGTGAGAGAGAACCAACAAGTATAGATAATTCTGGTAATTAGACTAATTATTTGACCATAATTCTCTAATAAGAC
>CAYSCV010000040.1:0-12423 GCA_964429715.1 uncultured Methanosarcinales archaeon | reverse complement strand
TTTTTCTTATTATTTTTATTTGGATTGTAGAATGGCTATTGGTTAATTAATTTAATAATTCAACCGAAAGTAGAAAAAATGATTAATCCAAAAAATTATTTCGTGTTCTTTTTGTTCCAACTGTATTTGCGTAATTTTGGACTAGCACCAAAACCACATTGGGAACATCGTTTTTTACGAATGTGATACGTATGTTCACCACAACGGCGACACATAATATGGCTTTTCTTGCCGCTTTTTTTCCCTTGGCTGTATGTTCCTTTTGTCATAGTAAATCAACTCTGAGTGTTATTTTTTTATTTATGCTGGTGTTATAATCGTAATGGTGTCACCACGGATGAAAATGGTGCCAAGTTTGCGTTTGAGTTCGCCATTCTGATATTCTTCGGCTTCGCCTAAGACAATGTTAATGTGGATGTCAAAAGCTTTTAATTTGCCGATGTAACGATAGTTGTTTTTCAAGTCAACCATGACTGTTTTATTACGAGCTGCATTCAATGTGTCTAGTGGCCGTGCGCCTGTTTCTTCCATAGTAAGTATCCTCCGTATAAGATATACGTCTATAGGAAAATGGTGGATATATAAATGTTTTGCTTTGTTTTGAAAAAATGGTTTTGTTGGTTAGGGAATGTTTAGAGAAGGGAGAGGCGTTTGCTTCCTTGATATTCAAATTCTTGTTCTACTTTTCGGGCAATATCTTCTCCGGGCTGTTGTTGCTGGTAGGCTTGAGGGAGAAGATCAAGAGCGTTACTCAGGGGAAAATAGGGAATGTTTTTTTCTTGGAAAAGTGTTTGGACGGTTTTGCCCTTTTCAAGGATGTCATTACGATTGGTTAGGCCGAGGGCAAAGAGGTGTTTTTCTCCTGATTCTATTAATTGGTCAATTGTTTTGAGCAAGGAACCGCCAGTAGTGGTGACGTCTTCTAAAACACAAATTTCACCTTGCGGTTCACCTAAAAAATATTTGTCTTTGAGGGCGCCATGTTCTTTTATCTTACCGCGGCCCATGGGCAAACAATGACTATTTTTGCTGTAGTTGGAATCTAGATGAGCTGATTTGTATTGGGTTATTAACGCTATTTTGGTGGCGCCTTCGGGAACACCGTAGAAACAATTGAATGAGAGGTTTTTACTTTGAACAAAATCAAGGATATAATCGGCAAGACATTCAGTTAAAAAAACGTCTTGGGTTATAGTGCGCCAGTTGACATAGAACTGGGATTGTTTGCCAGATTTTAATGTGATTGGTTGGTTGAAAAAACCGATGACGTTATTTTCGATGATAAATTGGTTGAAGTGTTCTTGGTTGAATGTCATTAAATCTGATTTAGACCTCTCTCTTTTTAAATAAATCGAACCTGAAAAATCATCTTTTTAATCGTATATATTTTTAAATATGGTTCAAAAAGAGTAGTGTATGTTACAACCACATATTATTACGGAATTTGAACAACTTTGTATTACTCATCCTTCATTGTGCTTGGATGATATTTTTGAGTTAGATACAAAATTCATTTCGGATGAAATATATCCGTACATTTCTGAATTAGAAAAACATTTTGCCAAACAAGAACATGATTTGTGGACAGATTATTTCAAGCAAGAATGTGGCAAAAAGGGATTACAAAATTTTGACCAGTTGTTTTATGGTCAAACCGAAATGCGGATGTCTGATGCCATGAAACAATTTTATTTTTTAATGGAGAACCCTACTTATCTAGATAATATAGTGAGATTAACCGAAAATAATGAAAAAGTGAGATATCATTTGGTTAATAATGCTCATTACATCTCGTTTCAAGAAGAGTTGATCGAAACACCACAGCGAAAAGAATCTTTCTATGCTCTTGCAGTAAACCAACATAGTTTTGAACTTGTTGAAATTACTCGACCACAATTCTTATCTTATTCTTACTATGTTGCTTGCCAATATTCTCAAATGTTGAGATGGACTGATTTAGGTGATGATGTGAGAAAACGTGTTGGTAAGCAAAAATGAGAGGGTAATTCCTCTGTTTACTCAGTCTAAATTGAGTATTCAAACAGAAACCATTATAAATAAACATCTCTATTGTAAGTGTATGATCAATTTTAGCAAGTTACAAAAAGAATTACATGATTATGATTCCGAACGGGAAAAGTTGATTAAGAAAAGTCGTGATGTTTTAAAACTGAGTAAACTTATTATCTATGCTGTCCATCGGGATGAGTTAGAGAATGCGGCGAAATTGGTTAAAGAGATTGAGCAGGAACGTAAAGAATTGGAAAAGATTGCCACACATGATGCGAAGATGGCGTATGAGGGGAGTTATAAGATTGCGATTCAGGAGTATGTGGAGGCAATTTTGTATTTTGAGTTTGTGAAAACGGGTAAGATTCCAGAGTTGAAAGTAATTGCGGAGCATTTCTTATTGGGATTGTGTGATTTGCCAGGGGAATTAAATCGCCGGGCAGTGTTCTTAGCAGGGAAAGGAGAAGTTGAGAAAGTGACGAAGATTAAAGACCAGGTTGATTCTATTTACGGCGAATTATTAAAGTTTGATTTTCGTGATAATGAAATCAGGCGCAAAGTGGATGCCGTAAAATACGAACTGCGAAAGTTAGAGGATTTAGTTCTGGATTTGAAGTTGAAAGGACGATAGGAAGTTTATAGTAAGTTTTAAATAGTTCTTTTAGAAAATAGGTCTACAAATGAGGTCTCGAACTGGCTTTTAAATATTTCAGTTTTACTTTGATTTGCTCCAGTATATGTCCCCATTAACTTTTCTTTCTGTTGCTTCTCAATCCTTCCACCTAACTCCACACTCACCGTCGATAAATTCATTTGTGCAGATTCATATTTTGGATACGATATTTCTTTTCCCAAAGACACATTTACTTGTTTCAATATTTCTTCTTTTGCTTGATATTTCTCTTTTTGTTTTTGTTGATAAATCTTTTCAACTTCAGTGTCAGATTTGTTTTTAAGTTCGTATTGAAAATAAGGGTTTAGCCCTTGGCTTGGAGTCTGGAGGAATTTACCGATTGGACTTGCCTTACAGCAAGAATCACTATTTTGCAAAGTTCTCTAAAGATTTGCCTAAAAGTATTTATAGAAACCACCCAAAATTCTATTTAAATGAAACTCCTCTTAATTTACCCCCCTTTTTGTACTCCCACTGCCATGCCCTATTCACTCGCCGCACTCAAAAGTAACCTCCTCTCTTCACTTCAAATTGACATCCAATGCCTTGATCTCAATGCCTATTTCCACACCATCCAATTCCCAAAATATTACCAAAATGTACAACCAGCCTATCATCAAGGCCTCACTGCCTACGGCCAACTTCTCCAAGATTTTGAAAACGAATCACGGCAAATCTATGCCCAAAATCATAAACTAATTGTACACAAACAACCTCCTCTCCACCTCCAAAATTTAATCAAACACATAAAAGATCAAAAGCCAGATTTTATTGCCTTCAGTCTCGTCTACAACAGCCAATGCTTTTATACTGAATCACTCATCGACGAATTGCAAAACAACTTTTTAACCTTATCTCTTCCCCTCATCACCGGCGGTCCTGCCGTCACATCTAACATAAAAAAGAAAACTCTCTACCTCAAAAATGAACAAGAATTAATCGAATATCTCCAAAATAAAAATATCCAATCCGCCCCTCAATCAACAACCACCTCCCCTCCCGACTTCAGCGACTTCCAAACTCAACACTACCTCTCCGCAAAACCAATCTACCCTCTAAAATCATCCACTACCTGCTTCTATAAATTATGCACTTTTTGTACCCATTTTGCAAAAGTCCCCTACACTGAATATCCTATTGAAACAATTATCCAAACCATCAAGAACCACAACATCAGATACATCTATTTTATTGATGATATGATCTCAACCAAACGTCTCCTCGAATTAGCCCAAGCCCTCAAGCCTCTAGATGTCAAATGGTGGGTGCAGCTGCGACCAACAAAAGATCTCATTCCTGCTCTCCCCACACTCGCAAGTGCCGGTCTTCACACCATCTGCTGGGGCGTCGAATCCGCCAATCAACGCATCTTGGATTTGATGAAAAAAGGCACAACCATCAATGACATCCCCCTCGTACTCCAAACCAGCCACAACGCCAATATCAAAAATATGGTCTATATCATGTTCGGCTTTCCAACAGAAACCAAACAAGAGGTCATGCATTCATTTGACTTCCTCACCGAAAACAAAAACAATGTTGACCTCATCTGCTCAAGTATCTTCGGCCTGCAGCACGGCAGTACCATCTACGATCATCCTGAAGATTATCACATCATCAACATCAACGAAAAAGCACGTACTGTATTAGATCCCAAAATCACCTACCAAATCAATCAAGGCCTCACAACCGAAGAAACTAAAAAAATTCGTCACCGCCACATGCATCGTCTCAGCACCATAAACAAATTTCCAAAAGTATTTGATTACGTCAAAGAACAGATGTTACTATTTTAAACGTACTATAATATAAACAAAACAATAAATCTACCCACATATGAAACTCTGGCTCGCTCCATTAGAAGGCGTAAGTGATTGCGCATTTCGTACTTTGTGCTATAACCATGGTGCCGATCTCACTTTCACCGAAATGGTTCGCGTCGATTCCATTCTCAGAAATAACCAAGCCACCCTGAAAATGCTCGATCTTAAAAATGATACCCCTACTGTGATCCAACTTCTTGTCACAAAACCCCAAGCGTTAGAAAAATTCATCACACTCTTCCCTACATTTAAAATTAAACCTGCCGGCTTCAACCTCAATCTCGGCTGCCCCAGTCCTGATGCTATCAATCAAGGGGCTGGTGCTGCATTAGTGAAACGCATACAGCGTGTTCAAGAATTAGTTAAAATCCTCAAAAAAACAGAACTACCCATCTCAATTAAAATTCGCCTGGGGTTAAATCAATTCGAAAAAGAAAAAAAAGTCTATCTGAATCTCATAAGCGAAGTCGACGCTGATTACTTCATCATCCATCCCAAACATGCTCGCCAAACCTCCATTGAACGCTGTGATTGGTCCGTTTACCCAGAATGTATCGCTACCGGTAAACGTATCGTTGCCAACGGTGACATCTACGCTCCAGAACATTTGCATTATTTTAAGAATCTTGGCATCAAAGAACTCATGCTTGGCCGCGCCGCTGTCATCAACCCTGCCATATTCGAACATCTTAAAGAAAAAAAATCATACTCTCTTAGCGGTCTTAAAAAAGAATACCTCGAACTCACCCAAACCTACAATTCTCTCGACAAATATCGCAAAAATACTTTAAAATATCTGGGAAAAGCTATGGAAGTGACAAATGGGTGAATTTTTCAAAGAGCACGAAATTTAATCTGATAATTCTTAATTGTTTGATTGGTCATCTGATCTTCTACTACACGTAATTGTAATACTACTCGTTCTGCTTCTTGAATCATATGTTGAGCCGTATCTTCGCTTAGAATCTCATTTTCTATCGTATCAATATAATACTGTTTATCAATTCGTTCTCGCTTTGCTGATAAAACCATTTGATGTACTTCTGTAAGACCAAATACAATATCTAACAATAAAATTGTGGCTGTATGATTTTCTGATTTGATGCCACAACAAAATAATAATGAAAGGCACGCATTATACATTGCATAATACGAATCAGTAACAGAATTTTCATATAACTTCTCTTTTAATAATATCCGAGCCGCTTTTAAACAGTTTTCTGCTTTGGTAATATACGCTTGACAAATATCTACAGAACATTCTACTTCTTCTATCTTTCTCTCCTTTTTCAATTTAACTAAAAAAGTGATATTGGTCATAAAAGTTCTCTAATCTATTAACAATTACATGATTCTTTATAATTTCTTTGATTAATGGAGATTGCAAATCAAATGATCCTATCTTAACACTTATCTTTGAGTTCATACTCTCAATCTTTTTTTTTATATTCACATCTGACGTACTTACATATAGATCAATATCACTCTCCTTTTTCGCACTTCCTTTCGCATAACTTCCAAACAGCACAATAAGAGTGGCAGGGTACACTTTTATAATATCCTCAACCAACGGCTGAAGTAGAGGATATTTATGTAATGCTGATGTTAATTTATACTGCTCCATCATAAAAACATACTGCTTTGCGTGTATGTTCTTTTTCAATGCATACACTTTATTCTTTCCCTCCATTTTTGAGATAACAATATGCTGTTGTTCTAATGAAATCAACAGACGTGCCACTGTTGCTACTGATTCCTGTAACTGCTCAGCTATCGCCCGCACATACTTTTCTTGCTGGACTAATAATCCTACTATTCGCAGTTTTAAATCATTTATATTTTGAGACATATGTATCAAAAATAAGACATAATATATAAATCTTTCGTCCTGTTTCAAAAATAAGAAAAACTCGCTACATCCTCCCCAACTTCCACAGCATCTCAAAATAGCGTATAAAATTCTCCGCAACCGCCCTGCTTTTGAGTTTAAATAAGACCGGATTACCTACAAATACCCCAATAATCGTCACGTCTTTATAAACATTAATCGCAACGAGTGACGCATACGGCAAATAACGTATGCGGCACAGCGTAGACTGCTCTTGATACGACAATGTCCCTCGCGCCTCCTCCCCATACAACAACTTTGTCACAATCCCTTTCTGTTCTCGCTTTGCTTGCAGTCGCCGAAAAAAATCATTTACCTTCTCCCCATACACTTTGCCCGATGTAATTCCCATCACATATGCCACTTCTCCCTTTTTCAACCTGCGCACTTGCTCGCTAAACACCGTATCTAATCCTGCTAACCCATAATAAATCTCCGCCTCCTGTTCCTCCTCAATTTGTTTTTGATACGCTAACATCTCTGGCAGAATTCGCTCCACCTCTCTTTTCTTTGATTCCAATTCGTTATACTGCATTGTTATCAAATCTAACACTTTTTCTGGTGATGCCGCTTTAAAATACATCACTTTATTCTTAAACACGTGGCTGACTAATCCTTTCTCTTCCAATCGCGCCAGAATCTTATACGATTTCGACGTCGTCACCCCAGACTTTTTCACAATCGGTCCCGTTGTCGTCTGCCCTAGTTTCAACAACGCCAGATATACCTTACTCTCCCCCGTCGTCAACCCAATCCGCTGCAATAGGTCTATGTTCATATCCTCACAATATGTTCGTTGTTCTTAAATATTTCGTTTGATGTCCCCCTAGGGGGAACTTTAATTATATATACTCTTTATTATAACTACGATTATATGACAACTAAACGTATCCCCTCATTCGACCCCCAAATCTACGAACGCGACATTTACCAAGACCCAAATCAAGCCACCATTTACGACTCTTGGCTCAAACACGCTAATGAACGTGATGTATTAGAAAAAGTACTAGCACAACACCTCTCAGATTGGTGTCCAACTAATCCTCTCTCGATAATCGAACTGGGTTGTGGCACCGGTTCTGCTGCTAAGCGCATCTTCAATATCCTCGCAAATCAGGGGATTTTTTACCAATATACCGGCATCGATCCCTACCAAGATCAATTGCAGCGTTTTAGCACAGACATTCAAAATAATTCCTCTATCATCAATAAAAATAATTCCATCACCCTCAAACAAGGCACCGCTGAGAGCTACATCCCGAAACAAGCATACGACCTTGCTTTAGTCGTCCATTCATTATATTACGTTACCGATCTTACCACAACACTTACCAAAATCCACGCTGCTGCCAATAGCGCCTTAATTATCCATCACGGCCAAGCCGGTATTAATACCATCCAAGAACGCTTTCATCACTACGTCAAACCCGGCCCTCACATCATCAGCACTCATCGTGCTGTAACCACCACTTTAGACCAGCTTGACATCAATTACACCTGCCACGTCTACCCCACAACTGTTGATATCCGCCCCTGCAAAGACCCAACCAACCCATCTGGTCGCAACTTGATCAAATTCTTTTTGGAACACGCCGAATTACCTGATAAAGTAATCAAAGAAGTAAGCCGTTACTTTCGTACTCTCCCCGATATCATGCAACATGACATGGCTATTATTATCACTGAAAGAAAGACTGATGCCCAAAGAGTAATCGCGAATCATTTTGAGTGAGAAAGACTAAATACTGAAATATACAAAAAATCATACCCTACTTCGTCCGATAAACCCCTTTCTTAATACTCATCATCACTTTATCTATCTCCGCCGGATTCACATTATCATTTGCGCTATGCGCTCGCACATCATTTGTCTTCTGCGTATTCTCAAGCATACTTGCTACAAATTTTTGCGTCACATTTAACGGTTTCTTTTCTGGTGCCATAATTATCCTGAAATAGTATTACTATATAAATGTTTTTGGTCACTGGCTAAAAAAACTTTTTGTCAAAAACATACAAAATTATATATACTCCCTTAATATTTTATAAATATAAAACGAGGTGCTTTATATGAATAACAAACAAATAATCAAAATTTTCTTAGCCATGAGTGCAATTCTACTTTTAGTAGTCAGTTGTGCTCCCAAAACAACTCAACCCACATCAACAGATGGTATAGATCAAGAACTATCTCAAATGTCTGAACAACAATTAAAAGAAACAGCAAATGCTAAAAGTGCTCCTTCTTCAATTGCTGGACAAGCATCTTACAATCCCAAAAATCAAATAACCCTTCCTCGAGATAAATACCTCCAGTTGAAAGCTTCACAACAATTAGTGCAAAAATATGACTCCTCCCAAAGAACCGAAATATGTAATGATAACAAAGATAATAATGGTAATAATTTAGTTGATTGCAATGATATTCTTGCTTGTTATTCCCCACAATCCGCTCCAAACAACATCTGCTCTGGTGCAACTGGAACCGTTTTACTCAATGGTCTTTCATTAGGCTTCGCTTCAGAAAGGCTTGTAAAAGCAGATAAAACTAAAAATATTCAATACAGTGATGGAGAGAATGCCTGTATGCTTACATTAGGCAAGAAATGTCTTTCTATTGAATCTTATCAAGATCAAAAATGGAAGCCTCTTTCTACGGAAGAATTGAGTTGTAGTACGCCTCTTATCAAATTCCCTAAAGTAGCAGAAACTTATTATAGAGCCGTATGTGTACAAGGCACAGTAACCCCTCCTGGTCCGCCTTCAGTATCAGGAGGAATGATCTCAAAATAATTTTTTTTTCTTTTAATTAAATTTTTCAAAAACACAACCATAATCTTTAAAAGACACCTCCTTCTTTTTATTCCATGAAAAAACCACAAAGTCAAATTGAATACGTTTTCGAAAAACTCATCTGGAATTATCGTTTTATCGTTCTCATTGCCGTTATCGCCCTTCTAATCAGCACCGCCATCGCTTTCTATTTTGGCCTCATCCATACACTTGAAGCCATTCATCTCACCTCCACCCCTTCCGTAAATGCCAACTACATCCTTGTCTACTTAATCACCGCCTTAGACGACTTTCTTCTCGGTATTGTCCTCTTAATCATTTCTTTCGGCATCTATGAATTATTCATCAGCCCTATCGACCCAATGGAACAACAAGAACACATTCCTCAATGGCTCAAATTCCACTCATTAGACGAATTAAAGTCGGTACTATCAAAACTCATAATCATTATTCTTATCGTTTATTTCTTTAAAACGGCCATTGTCATGAAATTCGATACACCCCAAAGTATTCTATATCTCGCGGGTGGCATTCTTTTAGTTGCCGCTGCCAATTATCTCTCCCATAAACACTCTACTCCTCTCTTCCCCTCTAAAACGACGCATGAACATAAATAAAGTACAATCTCCCATTTCTCACCCACAACCTATAAAAACAACCCCTCATACTAAAATTCTATGACTCTTATCCACTGCTACCCCTACGACTTCCAGTACAAATACAAAGACGGCATCGTCTACGTCATCCTCTACGCCAAAACCACCAAAGACGAACTGATCACCATCCAACATCCCTACACCCCCTACTTCTACGTCTCCCTCAAAAACGTCTCCCTCCCTCCGTTAATCGAATTCATAAAATCAATCAATCTCGATACTAAACCTGAACCCGCAAGAGTCCTACGCTGGGAAGAAACACAAAAATCTCTGCTCGGCAACCCCCAACCATTCTTAAAAGTCTATGTCAATTACCCCCGAGCCGTTCCTTTAATCGCCAAAGAACTCGCAAACAAAAGCTACACCTGCCACGAACGAGACATCCTATTCATCCATCGTTATCTGAGGGACTTTCAACTCACCCCTATGACTTTAACCGAAATCGAAGGCAACTTCATCAAAGACCCAACATCCTATCGCACTCCTCTTTTCCGCGCCACCTCTGTAAAACCCCTCTCTAAAGACACCGCTTCATTCTGGAAAATCATCGCCGTTGACATCGAAACCTACGCAAAAAAAAAAGAAATCGATATGAAATCAAATCCCATCCTTATGCTCTCCTTCTACGGCATAAACCAACATGGAACAGAATTCCGTAAAGTCATCACCTGGAAAAAATTTAAGCCAACTGAATCAGAATCATACATAGAATTCGTCGCAGACGAAAAAACCCTCCTCGAACAATTCAAACAACACCTCTTAGATTATAACCCAGATATTATCACCGGCTACTTCACCGACGGCTTCGACTTTCCCTACATCAAAACCAGAGCAGATATCCACAACGTGAAACTCGACCTCGGCAAAGATTACTCTGACCTCGATCCCGGAAAAATAACCGAAAAAAGAGACAGTGAAACTAAAATCGCCGGCCTGCTTCACATTGACATCTTCAAATTCGTAAAAAATATTTTCGGTAAAGATTTAAAAATTGAATCCCTCTCGCTCGATTCCGTCGCCGCTGAACTCATCGGTCACAAAAAACACATTGTCGACTTAAACCTTCTTGCTCACACTTGGGATAACGAACCAGAAAAATTAGAACACTACTGCGCCTACAACTTACACGACTCCATCCTCACTCACAAACTTACTACCAAACTCTTGCCCGATATCATCGAATTCACTAAAACCATCGGCGTACCATTATTTGACCTCATTCGCATGCGCTTCTCACGATTAGTTGAAAGTTATATCCTCAAACGCGCCATAGAATTCAACGAAATCGCACCAAATAAACCAGATGACCAAGAACTCTCTGAACGCATGGACGAATCCATTGAAGGCGCTTTCGTCTACGAACCAACGCCTGGAATCTACAAAGACATCGTCGTCTTCGACTTTCGCTCACTCTATCCTTCTATCATCAGCGCCCATAACATCGGCCCGGAAAGTTTACAATGTACTTGTTGTAAAAATCTCCCTCACGTTCCTGAACAGCCTAACTATTGGTTCTGCCAAAAACAACGTAAATTCATTCCCACAGTTCTTGACGAACTCCTCACCCTGCGCACTCAACAAAAAAAACTCTTGCAAGAAGCCAAAAAACGTAATGAAGACATCTCTCTCCTGCAAGCCCGCGTCTACTCATTAAAAGTTCTCGCCAATTCATTCTACGGCTACCTTGGATTTTATGGCGCGAGGTGGTATAGCATCGAGTGCGCCGCCTCAACCACCGCCTACGCCCGAAATTACATCAAACAAACCATTCAGCAAGCTGAAGAACACGGCTTCAAAGTTATCTACGCCGACACCGATTCCTGTTTCATCCTCCTGCAACAACAGCCATTCACCAAAGCCCTAGAATTTATGAATCACATCAATAAATCCCTTCCCGGAAAAATGGAATTAGAATGCGACGGCCAATATACAAGGGGCATCTTCGTTGCCATCAAAAGCACCGAGAAAAGCAAAGGCGTCGAAAAAGGTGCGAAAAAGAAATACGCTCTCATCACCGTCGAAGGAAAAATGAAAATAACCGGCTTTGAAACAGTGAGACGTAACTGGTCTCTTCTTGCCAAAGAAACCCAGCAACATGTTCTTCGTTTAATTCTCACCGATAAAATAGACGACGCATTTCAAGAAATTCGCCAAACTGCCAAAGATCTTATCGCAGGAAAAATCCCTCTCGACAAATTAATCATCAAAACCCAAATCACTCGCGACTTATCATCATACACATCTATCGGTCCGCACATCTTAATCGCCCAGAAATTAGCCGCCCGTGGCGAAAAAATCATCCCTGGTACTTTAATCTCCTACATCCTTGTCAAAGGCACAGGTTTAGTACGAGACCGCGCAAAATTACCAGACGAAGTCAAACCAGGCGAATATGATGCCGACTACTACCTCCATCACCAATTAATTCCTGCCGTCGCTCCTCTCTTTGCCGTTTTAGGCTACAGCGAAGACAACCTCTTCCACGAAAGTTCGCAGCAAGGTTTGGGACAGTTCTTTGCAAAGTAGACATTAATCTTTCTTAATTCTCACCGGCGTCCCCACTGCCGACCCTGGCGTATA
>CAYSCV010000039.1:0-12700 GCA_964429715.1 uncultured Methanosarcinales archaeon | reverse complement strand
GACCGCCATAAACAGAACTATAGTAAGTGACGTAAATTTTTATACAAAAGTAACTTACTATATTCCGAAAGACATAGCTAATTGTATAAATAATTATGTCTTTCGTTATATTTAATGTATTTCTTTTAAAAACCTTTCCTAAAAACAAATCAGAGTTAAAACTATTAAAATTAGAACTTTCGACAGTGAATACAATCAACTCGTGTAAGTAAACTCATCATATTTTAAACTAAAACAACCCCAACTATTAAAATGTTTCGTTAAAAAATGTAAAAAATCAAAAATCGCCCAAAAAGTTTATATACTTGGTATAATATACCCTATATCACAAATGGAAGAAATCTTCCGCCATAAACACATTGAAGAAAACGGTGATATCATCGAAATAAAAATCATCAAAGTACCAATATCAACACAAAACCTAGAAGGCATATCTTACTCTCTCGTATACATTAGAGATGGAAAAAGAATCCTAGGCTATGACAACTTTGAGGGACACAAAAAAGAAGGAAGCTCCCACCATAAACATATCAACCAACAAGTAATACCCAACACATTCATAGATGAATGGAAACTCATCGAAGACTTCAATGAAGATATAGAAAAAATAAAACAAGGAACAATACAATGAATATCAAAAATATATCTATAACCATAAAACCACGAAAAGAGGTATTAAAAGAGTTTGCCAAAGCATTACAGAACGCAAAGAAAGGACAAATCATAAAAAAAGAAGAGCTCTCTTTTCAAAACATTGACACGTTGCGTAAAGTATTAACAGAGAAAAGAATCGAACTTTTACATACAATCAAAAAACACCACCCTGAATCAATCTATGAACTCGCCAAATTACAGGAACGCGATTTAAAAAGTGTAAATACAGATATTGAGATATTAACTGATCTTGGACTTATCACTTTAGAACAACTCCACGACGCAAGGCAAAGAATAAAACCAAAAATTGACTTTGATGCGATTCATGTAGAGATCCCAATCTAAAAAAAACATAAATCATTAAACGCTCAAGAAGCATCCGTAAACCCAATTCTTCCTTTCCATTCTCGATACTCAAATAACGCCTGCCCATTATATTGAAAAATTTCACCACTCAACACCCCATCCAACACCTCTTTATGCCGTGGCGTTTCATACGTCATATCTTCACCAAGCAACAAATTACGCAACTCCTTCACTCTATCTTTCTGCTGTGCAAACGGCAAAAACTTCAATCGCATCAATGAACCAGTAATTTGTGGATTCTTAGGATAATTCTTTGGTGCATCGTATAACCCAACTGCGATTGCATATTCTGGATCAGCTACTACTTCCACCAGAACCGAACGCCCTTCCTTCAATATAGATCGCAACATTCTTTGTTCCTGTCGCTTTCCCGCACGTGCAACATAATCCAACTGCGCTATTTGATACGCCTCCGCTGTTTCAAACTTAGACCCTCGCAGTAATCTTCCTTCATTCAATTCCTGAAGCACTCTTATACTTGTATCTTGAGTATCAAATGTAGACTGTAATTTCGCATACTCTAAACACAAATTTCCCGGCATATTCAACTGATACAATGAATTATTCCCAAACTCTATCATTCTGTATCCTTCCACATCCATCTCTCCTTTTGGCACTTCCGCTTTAAGTTGATACTTTTCCTCTAAAAAACTCTCAAGTGTCTGTACACTTTTATCAGTTACCCCATCAACCCACAATCGTAATTCATCTTTAAACGCTGGCATTCCATCTGAATTTCTTGGTTCCATTAATTGTATTCGTCGTAATATCATATAAACCCTCCAATGCGCAGAAAATCCCCGATAGCCTATAAATAGATTATGGAACATTGCCCTTCCTTGACGCTGTTGTAATACCATCCCCTTTCACGACTTCCTCGCTTCAAAAAAAGCCTCTCTGCGCCAAAAGAACGTACGCTGTTTGTCTACTATTTCATCAATCGTTCCGTTAAGTCTAGCGGTAAGATTACCCACTCGTGTTTCAGTTGCAACATCATACTCACGATAATTCCGTACAAAACGTCGTGCCGCTGCTTGTAAGTATATATTTGCCTCTTGTCGTGACAAGAAAAAATCTTGCTCTCGATAATGTACATTGAATCCGCATTGCTCAAGAATAGACATAACCTCTTGCACTGTACTACATGGAGGAACATCTGTATTATCACAACTAAAACGAGTTTCAGAAAAATGTTGGTCATAAAAATCTGTTTTAACCATTTGTTGTAGACTTACCTGTAGCTCATTTTTTACTTTAGTATTAAACAGAAACTTCCCATTTGAATCTAATCTATTCCAAACCGCTTTTGCTAATCGATGTGGAGCAACCAAACTATTCCAAGTATTTGCCATAACAATAATATCAACCGCTTGAGAACCTAACTCTAACACCTGCAGATTATCAACATCATACGCATCATGCTTTAGAAGCGTCACTCTTGGGATTATAACCATCGGATAATGCTGAAGATATGTATTATCCCCGCGACTATTTATTTCTCTATTAAATTGATGACGCTCACCAACATATCTCCAGTGAGGACCATAATTACTCAACCTATATTCTGTTGCTTCCAACATTGCGTTAGAATTATCTACACAATATAACTTTGCAAAATTATTCTTTAATAATATCTCACTCCCAATTCCTGTGCCACACGCTAACTCCAAAACAATACTTTCAGGATTAAAAAAAACCTCATTTAACAACGATTGAATTATATTTTGATAGTGAGTCAAATTCCCACCACAAAGATCAACAATGGTTTTATCATAATCAAAAACAATTCCATAATCATTATAATTACTACGATCTCCACTCATGTTCTCTACATCATCCCATCCATTCCCATACCCGCAGAAGGCCCCATGCGTTGCATCTGCTTCTCCTGCCTTCCCATAATCACATCATCTATACGAAGAATCATTTCCGCAACCTCTGTTGCCGAAGAAAGCGCCTGCGTCTTAATCTTCAATGGTTCAAGTACACCCGCCTGCCACGCATCCATCACTTCCCCTGTAAACACATTAATTCCCGCCCACTTCTGCCCTTTATCATGCGCCGCTCTCAACTTCACCAGCACTTCCAGCGGATCTAACCCTGCATTCTCCGCAAGCGTTCGTGGAATCACTTCCATCGCCTCTGCATACGCCTGCACCGCTAACTGTTCTCGACCAGATAACGTTCCCATAAATCTCCGCAACCCCTGCGCAACTTCCATCTCAACTGCACCTGCTCCTGCAACAACAGCTCCATCTCGCAGCACCGCACTAACATCCCCAATCGCATCCACAACAGCGCGTTTAATCTCCTCTACCACATGCTCCGTTCCACCGCAAATAAGCAACGTCACCGCTTTCGGATTCGAACACTGTTCCACAAAAATCATCTCATCATCTCCAATCATCTCCTGTCGCACCATTCCTGCAAACCCTAAATCCGTAACGGATAATTCTTTCCAACTATTAATTATCCGCCCGCTCGTCGCTCGCGCTAATTTCTCCATATCACTCTTCTTCACCCGTCGACAAGCTAATATCCCTTCCTTCGCTAAAAAATGCTGCGCCAAATCATCAATACCTCGCGAACAAAAAACAACCGTCGCCCCGCTCACTTTAATCTTACGCACCATCTCTGCTAACGTTCGCTCCTCCTGATCCAGAAATGATTGCAATTGCATCGGATCCGTAATCTGAATCTTCGCATCAATCTCCGTATTTTTAATTTCTAAACCAACATCAAGCAACGCCACGCGAGCCCCACTCACTCGTTCCGGCATCATCGGATGTACTTTTTCCTTCTCCAGAACAATCCCTTCAATCAACATACTCTTATCCGTACTCTCCCCCACTCTTTTTTCAACTTTAATATCATCTTTATGAATTTCAAACTTCCCTTCTTTTTCAATAACCACACGCATTACCGCCCGCACAATCAAATCCGCTAACACCTCTTTATTTGCTTCCGCACCTTTCCCTGTCATCGCCGTCATCGCAATCTGAGAAAACACAAGTGTATTCTCTTTTGCCACTTTCTCCGCAACCATTTTCAAAATTTTCTGCGCTTCTATCTCCGCAATCCGATAGCCTTTCGTTAACACCGTCGGATGAATATTCTGATCAAGTAAATCCTCCGCTTTCTTCAACAACTCTCCAGCTAACACCACAGCCGTCGTCGTCCCATCCCCAATCACATCCTCTTGCGTCTTCGCAATCTCAACCACCATCTTCGCCGCCGGATGCTCAATCTGCATTTCTTTCAAAATCGTCACTCCATCATTCGTCACAATCACTCCACCAAGTGAATCCACAATCATCTTATCCATCCCTTTTGGTCCAAGAGTTGTTCGCACCGTCTGCGCCACTGCTTTTGCCGCCGCAATATTATTCCGCTGCGCATCTTTCCCCGTCGTGCGTTTCGTCTCCTCCGGTAAAATAAATATTGGTTGATATGGTTGATTATTTGTCATAGTAAGTATACCTCCAAAGTATAGGTATAAAATTCCACTTCTCGTATTATAAACATTATGCAAACAAATGAAAATCACCTAATTAAATACCATTTAAAAGTAGCAAAACGAGAGATAGATTTAAATATTAGCATTCGTTTTAGGTATATATCAATATTAAAAATAACACAAGAAATAGTGAAAAAATAGAATAACATGAATATATTCAAAGTCATTAAAAAAGTACTAACCGAACCCGCTGATTTTTTTACAAGAGTAAAACAAGGAAAAAATCATGTAGGATTTGCCTGGGCATACTTTGCCTTGCTTTCACTTTTCAGCACCGCCCTCGGATCAATTATTTTCATTATAAATTATTACATCTTTCTTCCTACTTTAGAAAAAGACCAAATTTTTGGAAAGTTATTTCCAGCGGCATTCAGTAAATTAACAATCTTAGCATACATCTTTAAAATATCTTTAGATTATATTTTTGGACTCATTTTAATTTTTGTAATAGTTGGAATTGCGTTCATCTGGATTAAACTATTCAGAGGAAAAAGCACATATAGTAAAACATTTGAATTAATAACGTATGCCCAAACACCCTCTTTACTATTTGGCTGGATTCCTTTTATTGGTTTCAGTAGTATGATTTGGTCACTTATTCTGCTTGTAATTGGAACAGAAAAAATTCATGAACTAAAGAGAACAAGAACGATAATAATGTATGCCATTCCTCTGCTTCTACTCATAGCACTTATGGTTTTTTGGTGGATTTTTATAGCTCCATCATGGATAGATAATCTTGGTAAAGATATATTGTTTGCAGTCGAAAAATAATATAATCAAAAAAATCTAAACATTTCTTTACAATACAAATAAAACTCATTTTCAGTCGTGGGACTGACGCAGGAAGTCCCACTTGACGATCCAAAAAATGCGAATTTTTATCGCATTTTTGCACAGAAATGAAGTTTTATACTTCATTTCTTGTGACGCCTCAGATATTGGCCGCCTAAGATATTGGCACCTAAATCTTTATTAACACCTCCTCATCAAAATCCAACATGAACATCTCCCGCATCATGTCCACCCAGCATCCTGATAACGTCAACACCCCTTTCTTCGCTGAAAAAACAATTATCGCCGGTGACGACGAAATCAAAGAAGCATTCTACGCCTTCTCTCACTTGGGAATTGATGAACAACTCTGGGACGCCGAAGGTAAAGAAGTAGATTCCTTTGTCGTAAAAAAACTCCTCACAAGATACGAAGACTACTTTCGCACCCACAAACTCGGTCAAGATAAATTTCTCACCCTACGTGTCCCAAATCCTGATGTCGAAAAAGACGACGGCAAAATCTTAATCGAAGCCCTCCATTCCATTCCTCGAAACTTCGACCTCGCTCAAAAGTTTTATCAACAAGACATTCCCCCAATCTTTGAAGTCGTTATCCCCATGTGCGCTTCAGAAAAAAATCTCCTGCGCGTCCACGAATATTACAAACAATACATCATCAAAACCCAACATCAAAAAATATACAACGACGATATCACAATAGCAGAATGGGTTGGTTCCCTCCAACCAAACGACATTCGCGTAACACCTTTATTCGAAACAAAAGAAGCCATCCTCAACGCCGACAAATATGTTCAAAAATATATTGAATACGAAAAAATTCAAAACGTCCAACGTGTCTGGTTCGCTAGAAGTGACACCGCTCTTAATTACGGCTCCGTTTCCGCCGTCTTATTAAACAAAATTGGTGCTCTCAAACTTCACGAACTTCAAGAACAACTCAGCATCGACATCTTACCCATACTTGGTTGCGGCTCCGCCCCGTTTAGAGGAAACTTCACCCCTAGAAACGCCGATAAAATGGTCGCAGGCTACCCCAGCATTCAAACATTTACCGCTCAATCCGCATTCAAATATGATCACGGAGCAAAACGCATCATCGACGCCGTCGAACACATCAAAAGCACAAAACGTAAAGCACCTTTAGGAGTAGACATCGAATTTGCCACTTCAATTATAAACAAAGTTGAACAAGAATATCAGCAATCCATCTCTCTACTTGCAGACAATATAAACTACATAAGTCATTATATTCCCGAACGCCGCAAACGTAAACTTCACGTCGGCCTGTTTGGCTACGCTAGAAAAAGCAGTAACGGCATCCAACTACCAAGAGCAATTAAATTCTGCGCCGCATTATACTCCCTTGGCCTCCCTCCCGACATCCTTGGCCTTTCTACTCTCACAGAGCAAGAACTCGATAAAATTCGTATGTCCTATCCCACAATCGATAAAGACATGGCTGACGCATTACAATACCTCAACTCCGAAAATCTTTCCTTCTTCCCGCACGAAATCCAAACCAAAGTAACCAAAGCCTCCCAACTCTTTAACTACGAACTAAACGAAGAACATAAACTACACTCCACAAATATCCTTAATTCCCTCAAACATCATGATATACCAAAAATTCAAGAAAACATTCTCGCCGCCGCAAGAGTTCGAAAGTTTTTAGGATAACCACTCCTCTCAATTTTTACTTTCCTGCATTTCAACCCAGATTATCACCCCAAACCCTATCTTCTATTATAACAATATTTATTAACCCAATCTGCCACTAAAAACACTCAATGGCTCGCATCATTTTTCTTGGTACATCCGGCAGTTCTGCCGTGACATCTAAGCAACTACGCTCCTCTGGTGGCATAATAATCCAAGTCGAAGACTTACAACTCCATCTTGATCCCGGACCAGGCTCATTAAACAAAGCCAAAGAATACGGTGTCAACCCTCATAATACCAACGCCATCCTCATCACCCACAATCACATCAACCACTGCAATGACCTTAATGCTCTCATCGAAGCTATGACCCATGGCGGCTTAGAACATCGTGGCATCGTTATTGCCAGTAAATCCATTCTCCAGCCTGAAACTGGCCACCCTTTCCTCACACCATACCATCAAAGTTTACTTGAACGTGTAATCCCTGCCGAAAAAAACCACAAACTCGCGCTAGATTTAGTCGAAATCAACGCTTTACCAACTCAACACACCGATCCAACTGCAATAGGCTTCAAAATCTTCTGTCCGCAATTCACCGTCAGTTACACTGGTGATACAGTTTTAACCCCCGCACTATTAGATAGTTTGATGGGTTCTGATATTCTCATCTTAAATGTCCCTTACCTTGCCAAAAAAGCATCCGGCCAAAACTTAGATACAGAATCAGCTTTACATATCGTCAATGCCGTCAAACCTCGCTTAGCAATTATTACTCATTTTGGTTTAGAAATGATCAAAGCCGACCCTATCGTGGAAGCTCGAGAAATTCAACGTGTAACAGGCGTACAAACCATCGCAGCGTATGACGGCTTAACCATTGCGCCAGGCGGTTGGGAATCCATTAAATCACCCGTTAAAGGGTACTGAACTACTTTTGCATCTTTTTTCTGCAACGCCTCATTAAATACCGCTTCTCCCACATACTTCTCTTTCATCTCACGATAAAACACCTGCACAAATAACGTCAACGCCTGGGTAACCAACTCATCACACTCAACTAACCCCCGCTTCGATCTATCTTCTAATCGTTTCAGATCTGAACCAACTGCAAGTGCCGCTTTTTGTATTGCATTTAAATCATCACGTTCATAAAAACAAGGATACTCCGCAAAAACCAAATGTAAATCATGAGAAGGTAAGTCATCCGCATATGTTTTTCCATTAAAAAAAGTGGCTACCGGACGTTCGATTGCTTGCCGTACTGGCGAGTAAAACCAACGATTATATTCATGCACCAATCGCTCAAATTCTCGTTCATAGTCATTCATAAACAACAACCTAACAAAAACACTTTAAAAAGATTATCTAAGAATAATCTGCAGCAACCATACAACACCTAGTCCTAAAAAGCATCCTGCCCCAATAAACGGCATCGCGGGATAGAATTTATGCTCATCTCCATACCACAATAGAAATCCTAACCCTGCTAAAGAAAAAAACGGAATCACCAACGCCTGCCATACCCCCATTTCTTTTAACACCACTCCTGCAAAAATGAGCGGAAAACCAATATCCCCTCCCCCTAACATTGCGGTTCGTATTTTCATCGGAACTTTCTTCCCATGAGTCTCGCCATGATGAACACCACGCTCATGCATCTTCGTCTTAATTGCTCCATCTTGATACGGCAACAATAACCCCGCAAACACTTTCGCGTCCGTCTGTGACTTCGCAAGCGTGATCATATGCTTGCTCTTCCATACCGCATACGCATCATAGATACTAATCAACACCAGCAACACACTCACTGACCACAAATTAAGCAATGGCACAAATATCACCGCAAGCCCGCTATACGAAAATAATTCAGTAAAAGTATGCACATAAAAATTCGGCTTAAAAATCTTCCACAGACCCAGCCCCAAAGCCAATACAAACGCCACTTCTTTCCATAAAAACGCCCCAAACGCAATTGACAACGAAATGACTACCGCCATTAAAAACCAAATCTTCCACACCCAATGCAGGTTAAACTTAATCAATACCAATAATATAACCGTTCCCAACAACACTGCCATAATCAACGGCACATACGACGTATTCTCATCTAATGGCGGTCGCTCCCCAATCGGCAACTCAGTAAACATTATTTTGCCCGCTTCAGCACTCTTCACAGGATCAATATACATCTTCAACACTGCCAGCCCCAAAAATTGTGCCAATAAAAAAAGCCCTAACAACACAACGACAACCTTCGGATGATGTTTCATATTCTTCTTAACTTTCCCCTTGTTATAAATGTTAATAATCACTAAATAATGACAAAAATACCAAAAGGTTTAAATATAACCCGCAATTATACTACTAAAAAGTAATAATCAAATAAGCCGCCCGAGGAAAAATATAATGACACCCGCCATGACAAATCCATCCGAAAAACCAAAACGTAGATTTAAAGATACTTTAAGTCAACTAGTACAATCATTCCTAGACGCTCCTGTAAATCCAATCCAACATCTTCTTCGAACTGCAATGAGTGGAGACGTATTACTTCAAGATGTAGAATACGATCTTCAATCGGCAAATGGCACTTTAGAAACAAAATATGAAACAACACAAAAAGAATTATTTGAAGTAATAAATCGCAATCTAAAGTTAGAACAAACATTGCAAGATTCAGATATATCTTATCAAAAAGCCACAGATAAACCAATTATTATACATTATAGAGTAAATGACATTATAACCAATTACGATCTATCTGCAAGTAATCAAAAAAATAAAGCCGCCCAAGTAGCAACCTTGCAGCAAGAAGTCAGAGAATTAGAAGCCTCATATGAAGAACTCGCAGAAGACCTTGAAGCTCAAAAAATCCAACAAACCTATTTAACATTAAAAGTTGCGCTTCATGGCCTACCAGATCCCTTTGCAAAAAGTGAGGTAGAAGAATATCAAGATGCTGTTGCCTCATTATTAGAGCAAGACAAAAAAGAACGAGATGCAAAATACGAAAAAACAAGAGTATTAATTGCCCGAAAACAAACCATTGCTGAGATAAAAGAAAGTTCAGACCAACAATATAAATATCACACCGCTAGCTTCATCGAAAGCATTAAAACAAAACGCGATCAAAAAGAGTATACACCCGCACTAGAATTATGTGAGTTTATAACTGCAATAGAACCAACGAACACACATGCACACTACTTTGCTGCAACTATCCACGAAACTCAAGGAAACACAACCAGAATACAAAATAAAGATCAAGCACGAAAACACTACGAATCAGCAAAAAGAGAATACGAACTTGCGGGACGTGGATCTTCTGCAGCTGCCGGACTTGAACGCACCCTCAAGCTGATATGTTCTTTAAATTAAATATTACATCTAAGTTTTAACTACTTTTAAATACTAATATGCACAAGGTTTAAAAAGACATATTATTCTAAGAATGTGTCATCATGGCAGATCAAGATCTCACAACAACACCAGAACATGGGTTTATCGAACAACATTTTCCTCATATATATAAAATGTGGATCAGAACAACTGGCATATTTATTCCAGATCCTGAATTGCGTTACGACCTAGTAAAAGAAATGGTTAAAACCCAAAATTTAGAACAAATAATAAGTAGCCTGCATCAAGATTACCACCAAGCAAAATTAGAAGCCTGGCAAACTCAACAAGAATTGAATGTCGAGCAAGGTGCCAATCAAATAAGAGAGCAAAGATTCCAAGAAATAGCAGCAACCAATCAACATCTTCAGCAAGAAAAAGATAGCCTTCTACAACGACTTACAGAAGTAACACAAAACTATAACACATTAGAACAACAACTCCAATCAAATAATAATAATAATAACAAAGAGATACTTCATCAACTACAGCAAGAACACGAACTACGCGAACTTCTCACACCTGAAAACCCCGATGACTTTGAATACCGCTGCGCTGCCGCGAGAATCTACACACCATTACATGACTCCTTCCTTGAACCAGAACTAGAAAACGCTTTTCTTGCCTCACTTGAAAAAAAAGACCAGACCAAACGCTATCAAAAAGTAACACTGCACATCGCTGATAAACTCTTCAGCAACAACTTTCCCAAAACCGCCGCATCACTCTACAACACTTTATTAAAATATTTCAACAGTGAGAAATACCACCCACTCTCCCAAACAGAAACAACTGCTCAAAGCATACAAGAAATACAACACAAACTAACAACTAGAATCGAAACTCAACCAGAATACGTCCAGGTTATATTTGAAATAGCAAATCTAAACCAGTTCAATCAACAATACAACCTTGCTCAACAATTAGGGATAGTCTTAGCAAAAGCAACAAATAACGATGAATATAGACAATTTATTGAACATGTAACCTCTGAACTAGCCAATCAAGAATATGATTTGGGAAAACAAAAAATGAGTACATACGAACAACAGCCTCAACCGCCATCAGAAACATTACTTATCAAAGCAATCGAGCATTTCACCATTGCTTTAAAGATGAAACCAGACGAATTACTTCTAAAGATTCAACAGGACATAAACAAAGAAAAATATATCCCTTTGATTACGCAGCAAGCAAAAACACTACGTGATCAAAAAAAATGGAAAGAAACGCAGCCTCTCTTTGAATTTTTAACAATCATCGAACCAACCAACCACAATCACCATTACTTTTTAGCCACCATTTACGAACAAACAAACCAGCTAGAAAACGCAAGAACAGAATATCAAACCGCAGGAACGGGTTCTTCAGCCAAAGCCGGACTTGCCAGAATAGAACAAAAACTCCATTTAAAATAAGAACTACCCAAACACGCCCCCATCCATCACTGACTCTCTCTCATTTTTATTTTCTCTATCCGTCCTCTCTCTCTCTTTTTTTACAAAATCACGAAACAACGGCACTTTTATCGGCACCGCAAACTTTGTAAACGTCGAAGTGACCAGAGCCTCCCCTTTATCAAGCGACGCAATCGTACGTTGATCCTGTGACAGATCCTGCGCCGCACTCTCAATAACCGCCGCTCGTTCCGACCCCATTTCCAACCCTAAAATAATCTTCGTATTCATATTCGCTAAAATACTTTTAGGAATCTCTGATGGCAATTGTGTAATCGCCATCAAACCAATCTTAAATTTTCGTCCTTCTCGCGCCACACTCTCAAACACATTACTCCCTTGCTCTAATACCGCTTTACCAAGCACTCGTGGCGCTTCCTCAAGTACAATTGAAATTACTGGCTTATCCTCTAATTTCCCCATACGCTTATAATACCGATACTTGTCAAACATCTCTGACACAATAATCGTTCCGATCATAATTTCAATTGCACCCGCAAAATAACTCGTATCCACAATTACTGTCTTCGCACGCTCCAATTCATTACAAATCTCTGTAATCGTATTCTCTCCCGCCACCACATCAAAAATTCCCTGCGTTCCCACAATGACACCATTCTCAACATCCAACCCTAACAGCCCAATCAATCGCCGTTTCACAACAGCCATCGTATCCTCATGAAACGCTACTCCTTCAATCTTCTTATCCTCTAAAATAGATCGAATCCACTGCTCTTTATACTTGCGATAATACGCAAATAAACACTGTCGTTGTGGATCGCTTAACACAATCGCTCCTTGAAAATGCTCCGGCTTTACACATGACAAATTAATCTTCAACGACCGCGC
>CAYSCV010000038.1:0-12763 GCA_964429715.1 uncultured Methanosarcinales archaeon | reverse complement strand
ACTTGCCTTACTGGCAAGTCTAGTCACTAGCGTTCGTGACTTTCCTGTTGGAAAGTTCTGTCACGATGTTCCGAACTTGCCTTACGGCAAGAATCCCTATTTTGCAAAGTTCTCTATACAATACTCCCCGAAGATTCGTTTCAATTGATTTACCATAACTGCGTACTGTTGGTAGTAATAATCCAGGTGTTGGTCGCAGGCGGTCTAAATATAATGGACTTGTTTTAGGAGGTTGTTTTTGATATTCTTTCTGAATTCCAAAATAAAGTTGAGTCATAAATGAGCGTTCGGGACAGGTGTCGAGAGCCATTTTTATTTTTTCCTCTCCTAACAGAGGTAAATTTTTTTATGAGACATTGGCATCATGATTAATACTTTAAAAGCAATTGAGAATATATATTTTTCGTCAAAGACTGAGACAAAAAAAGCGAAAGAAGGAGATTTGAATTTTAACTGATTTATCTTTTATAATTAGGTTGATCTCTTGTCATGTGAATATCATGAGGGTGAGATTCTTCTTTTCCAGCAGTGGTAATTCGCATAAAGTCGGCTTTTGTTTGTAGTTCGGGAATTGTGGCGGCGCCAACATACCCCATGCCGGCGCGAAGACCACCGAGGTTGAGCTGCAAAACATCCGCAAGTGCACCTTTATAGGGAACAATGCCTTCGACGCCTTCGGGAATGAGTCTTTCTTTCTCAACTTTATATCGTTCGCGCGAACCAGCATGAGCTTGCATTGCTCCGAGTGAACCCATACCGCGATAGCTTTTCCACGCTCTTCCTTCGTGATGGATGATTTCTCCTGGAGCTTGGGTTGTTCCTGCAAGCATACTTCCCATCATCACCGTTGATGCACCGGCGCCAAGGGCAATGGAAATATCTCCAGAGTAACGCAAGCCACCATCAGCACAAAGTGGCACGTCAGTTTTTTCAGTAATTTGAGCGCAGTGATATATTGCGGTTACTTGAGGACAGCCGATGCCGGCGATAATACGGGTAGTACAAATTGAGCCTGGGCCTTGACCTATTTTGAGACCATCTGCTCCGGCATCAAGTAAGCGTTTTGCAGAGGAGGCTTCGGAAATATTACCGACAACGATATCTAGATTGGGATATTTTTTTTTTAGTTTTTGAAGTGTTTCAATGACGGGTTGAGAATCCGCATGGGCAGTATCAATAACAACTACATCAATATTTTCATTATACAGGAGTTCGACACGTTGTAGTGCTTCTTCACCTGTGCCGATAGCTGCAGCGACGCGCAGCCGACCCATTTCGTCCACATTATAATTTGAAGAAACGCCGGAAATAATTCGTTGCACGTCACTGAATATATACATGCCTGCCAGATGATTTTCGTTATCAACTAAAGGCAATACTTTTTTTTTTTCTTGGCACATTAGATCATATGCTTGCTGGATGGTTGTCTGTTGAGAAGCGGTGATTAATTGCGGGGTCATGATCTGTTGGGCTGAACGTGTTTTGTCAGCACAAAAATCAAAATCGTTTTGGGTGAGGATTCCCACAAGCCGATATTCCATGTCAAGTACAGGAAAAGTATGAAAAGAGTACTGTTTGGCTTCACGTTTTGCTAAAATCTGTTCAATTGTGTCATCAATCTGAACACAAATTGGTTTTTCGATTCTCCCATTTAGATGATGTTTAACACGAGCGACATGCATAGCTTGCTCTTCTGCGCTGAGATTGCGATGAATAACGCCAATACCACCCCAGCGTGCCATTTCGATAGCCATGAGATATTCTGTTACGGTATCCATTGCCGCACTTATCAGCGGTATTTTCAGAGAGATATGACGGGAAAATTTTGTTTCAAGAGAAACTTGATTAGGCATTAGTTCTGCATAACCTGTTTTTAAGCGCACATCATCATAGGTCAACGCCAGACCTAAGTCATCCATACGTTGGAAGAATTCTTGTTTGCCCATGATAAGATAGTGTTGGAATTCTTTTTAAATATAATTATCTTCTAGAATCTATTTGGTGCGGGGTGGTTCCTTCGATAAGTAGTGCTTTAATAACCATGGTGGCATAACTGCCTTTGCCTAAAGAGAAGGAGATTTTGACTTTGTGTTTATTTGGGTTTAATTCGTCGTCTTCGAGAGAGGAGAGGGTTAATTCTTTTATTTCTACTGTTACGTTTCTAAGTTCGCCTTCTAACGTCAATTCAGGGATTTGTTTAATGATGAAATCGTTTACAGTTATGTTTTCCTGTTTCATGATGGTTTCAATTATTTGTTTTATTTCTGGCGTGGTTTCTTGGGGGATGCCCGTGAAGCCGATGATTGGGATGAGGAGGTCTTTGTATTCGTCGCAATTTTGGGGGAAAAATAATCTGCCTTGTGAATACGATATTTCATGATTTTTTTTTCCGTTCAGGGTTAGATATTCGGCTACGGTTTCATTCCATAGTTTGCTTTGGCAGGCATTGAGATACAAACGTAATAATCGTATGGGTAGTTGTTTTAAAGCGCCAACGTAGTCGTTTGGTTTGGTTTGGAGGTGCTGGAGGCATTTTTCATTGTCAATCAATTGTATGGCTTGGTTAAATTCTTTTTTTAGGAGATGTTTGCCAATGGCGACATTATGTTTACTGAAACGTTGTTCGTCAAAGTAATTGGGGATGAACTGTTGAGGGGTGATTTTTTCGTCTGTGAGATTGCGAATGGTGATGTCAAAGTGATTGCCTTCTAATGAGCCAAGAGTGATTGGTTCAGTGCTGTACCCGAGAAATTCTATTGTGACGTTGGGGATATTAACGCCATTGAGGCGTTCTTTAGAAATATTTAGTATGGAGCAGATCTGGGTGGTTACAGCGTTTTTGTCTTTGGTGCCGGCAAAGCCAATTTGTTTTTCGGGAATGTGAAAGATACGGCTGAGTTCCTGGATGACGTCAAGAGTGTTGCGATTGGTTTTTGTAAATGTGAAATAGGTGTATCTGCCCGATGGTTTGATTTGTAGAGAGGGATTTAGTTCGGTGACAATGAAGTCTGGGGGAATTTGTTTGAGAGTGTACATGAGAGAAGAATATTTCTATTCTTTTTTAAATCTATCTGATTATCACTTATAAATAGCAAAAACATTTATAAATCAACTGATTTTAGACAATTCTATGATCGAAACTTTGCTTAGTTCAGGAAGTATTGCTACATTTCTGCTAGAACAACCCGACGGCCAAAAATCCATCAAAAAAGTTCTAGCACAGCCGCAACTAGGCACATTGAAGCAATTAGAAGCTGAAGTAACCGCACTGCAAACTCTCAATCATCCCATGCTTCCCAAAGTACTTGAGTACAACAGCAATGGAAAAATAGAATTAATTCGAGAGTATAGAGCTGGAAACTCGCTAGGAGATCTTCTCAAAGAGGGTACATTATTTAGTCAAACCAAAGTTCTCGAATTTGGGGATAGATTACTTGACGTTTTAGAATATATCCATGATAATGGTATTCTTCATCGTGATATCAAACCGAGTAACATTATTTATAACCGTGAAGACCAATGTGTTTCGTTAGTCGATTTTGGCATCGCCAAATTGCGCTACTTTAGCGGCACTACCACCACAACCATCGGCGGCAGTTTTCCGTATATGGCGCCAGAGCAATACCAAGGAAAATCTTTTCCTGCCTCTGACATCTACGCACTTGGCGCAACACTCATTGAACTTCTTACTGGCCATAGCCTTGATCAATATATTCAAGGAGAAAGCCTCTTTGAACAGCATGTTGTCTTGCCTGAAACAATTGATCCCTCACTACGTCATATCCTAACAAAAATGACCGCAACCAATGCCAAAGAGCGCTTTCAGAGCGCCAAGGAAACACGCACCGCCTGGCAATCGTTTATGAACGGTGAATACCGCATCCCTACATCAGCATCAACTTCGCGGCAACTATTCTCTCCGTTGCCATCATCAGATAATGTTGGACAGTTAGTAAACGAATATATTCAAATAACTCAAAACGAACGGCAAGGTGTACGTCAACCGTTATTATGGGAAAAAATCTCTCTTCAAACAATTGACGCGTTAGGTTTCCAGCTTGCAAAAGAACAAGGAAATCAGAGGGATAGACAAAAAATATACACCAAAATGACGCCCAACCTATTCTCTTTATTTGTATATTCATCTGAGGGTAATCTATACTATGTAAAACTCAAAGAGAAAAAGTTATTTGAGGAATTTTGTGTAAATACCAATACATATCTTAGTCTATATTATAATAATTACTGGAACGAAGCAGTTAGTGATGCCTGGCAGAAAAATCCCCACCATTGTCCAAAGATTCGAGATGAATTAAATAAAGTTGGCACTACAATTAGGGATATTAATGATATATCTGATTTCTTAAAATTTGGATCTTTCATAGGGGGAGTGGTAGGATTAATGACCGCAGGACATTTTAATTCCTATGGTATTGCCGCACTGAGCGCTTCTGCAGCTGTGGCAGCATGGAAAGCAACTACACACCACCGCACTAAAATAATTAAAAACATCGTCTGGCCCCAGATCACCGCTGAGGAATTTGAAACAACAAAGCCCTACCTTGGCAAAATCTTAACCAATGAATCGGCCATTCTCGCGGCGTACGAAGAGTATAAACAAGAGAGGTAAATATAATAATGGAATATACAATACACGGAAAAACAATACAGTATGAGGGGCGAGAATGTGGAATCTACAAATCTGCACTCGATCGTTTGGGTCAAGAGTATGCCGTAATGAATATTGATGATTTGGTTGCTCGAATTAATTTCTTACCAAGAGATAAGGCAATCAGTGCGGTTACAGCATTAGATGTACTTGCATTAGAACAATCTCAATGGACACAAACACCACAGAATATGGGGTATCCTCTTCTTATTGGTGGACCAGAACGTACACCAATTGGAAGAGTGAAGCCATTTATTCAAAATACTTATTCACTTACTCAAGCAATGTTAAAAGCATTACAAGAAAATTAAAAATGATCATTAACCTCTCTCAACCCCGAACAGAATATTTTAGCGATCCCACTGTAAAAGATATTCTCTGCCAATATATCACCAAAAGTAACATTACGGTAAAAGATGTGCAGAGATATCACTTGGAGACGCCGTGTGTGATTGGAACGAAAGAACAAGATTTAGATGCGCTTGTTGATAAGAAAACGTATACAATTGATTCTTTAGATTTAGTGCAACGGATTTCTTCTTTGCCGGAACAGGAGAAGAGATTAATTATTCTACCGCCAGAGTATCGAATTGAATCGGAAGATGTACGACAAGCAGTAGTCTATTCATTAGATACGTTAGTTAAATTGGATTCGGTTGTGTTACGAAGAGAATTATTAGGAGAGAAAGCGCCAAAAGGAAAGATGTCAGCGAAATTGAAACAGCAAGAGCAATGGTCTCCAGAAAAAGTTATTGGCGCGGCATTAGAATATTTACATTCACATAAAGAGGAGTATGCAGAGAAAACTCTTTGTTCATATAGTTGGTTTGGGAAAGATAATCATCGCAGAGTTGTGTCGCTCTATCGTGCGATTCAGGGAGCAGAGTTGCGAGCGTTTCAGGATTATGCGGCGTTTCGGTTGTTAATTCCGACGTTTAGAAAAGAGTTGCGAACGAAAGTGGATTGTCAGACGAAAAAACAATTGACTGTGGAAGAATTGGAACATCGACGAGAAAAGGTGGAGCGATATGATCGTTATTTGAAGCATCATCACAATGCGAAGCAGATTCAGCAATTAGATGTGCTATTTACAGATTTGATTGAACCGATGGCGATTCCGTTTGCATATAGCGGAGGAAGGATTATGCGCGTGCCTTCGCGATCACGGCCGGAACGAACGTATGAAGTGAAGATGACTAGTGTGCCGTTGTTAAAAGCGGATGATGAGAGAAGTTATAGTTTAGTGTGGGAATTGCGTGGCAAATGTGGGTGTGAGGATAAGTTATATCGCAGTGATCGACGGCATCAAGCAATTGATAAAGGAAATGATGAGGATTTTTTCTGTGCGCATGAAATTGCGGCAAGTCATTCGTTGCGTAAGATGAATGAGAAGAAAGATGCGATGATTCGTATGCTGCCCTTTGTGTTACCGACAAAAAATATGATGAATTTTGTGGATACGTTACGATATAATACAATAATGTTAAATTTTAACTTGGCAACACAGCGCTGGAGCAAACATGCGTTGAATCATACGGAAATTGAGAATTTGTTATGGAAGAAAGTGATGGTGGAGGGGTATGATGCTTGTTTTACGACAGAGATTGGAAAGTTTAAAGAGCAGAGATATGATCCGCATTTGGATTTGGTGAAGTTTAGATGAAAATTTGAAAATATACTACTCTTGCGGCATTCGCATTGTCAAAAAATATGGCCCCTTGGCATTTGCGATAAAATTCAAACGCCGCCCCTTCGTTTTGTTTGATGTTTTTTTCGTCGATTAATTGGGCGGAAAAGGGTTGGCCTTGTTGTTCGATGCCAATAATGAAGCCTTTGTTTCCAAGCCAAAGATGGAATTGATAAGGTGCTTTAAATTCTGCATAGTTCATACAATTTGATCCGGCTTCGGTTAAGAAATAGGATACTTCGTCGTTGGTGTTATGGATGGCCCAATTGTAAAGATCAAATTTTGATATATTGATTTTAGAGGGGAGGAGAAGAGAGTAGCGTTCGTTAAGAATATCGACTATGCCCCATTTGGCTGTGGCGTATTTTTGGATGAAGACTTCATGTTGTTGTTTGTTTTCTTGAAAGGCAGGTACTTCTTGTTCTTGGTTGTGAACTATGAAAGAATGATATTGTGAGGTATAATTTATTTCTGCTAAGGCAGTGGTTAATTGTAGTTGGAAGTTGAGGACCATTATTATAATTAAGAAAACGCCCTTATATAATAATTACGAAAAAAAATGGACTTAGCCGGACATTCGTAAGTTGATGCAAACTAAAATATGAATGCAGTAACTCTTTTCGAACCGGCGACCCCCGCCATGTGAAGGCGGTATCCTTTGCGGTGTTTTGAACATAGCCGCTAGACCATAAGTCCATATGCTTTGAGGGATATCTTCTCTTTATAACATTTTCTCCTAAAATTTTAAAAATAGCAGGGTAAATCATAAAAATATGCAGTATAAAGTAATTTCATTTTATCGGTATGTACAAATAAAACAGCCAGAACAACTTCGCAACCAATTAAAACAATACTGCCAAGACCACCACATTCTGGGACGCATTCTTATCGCACAAGAGGGTATAAACGGTGCCGTATCTGGTACAGTTGAAGAAATCATCTCATTTCAAAAATACTTGCAAGAAATATCTCTTCACTTAACTTTCCGTGAACAAGAAACAACAGAAAATACCTATCATAAAATTGTCATCCGAGTAAGAACCGAAATCGTGCAATTCCAAATTCCTGTCACATTCCAACATCCTGGCACCCATCTTGCTCCACAACAATTAAAACAGTGGTATGACACAAACGAAGATTTCGTCATCATCGATGCCAGAAATGACTATGAATATGAGGTTGGCAGATTCAAAAACGCTATTAAACTTCCCATCCAAAATTTTCGTGAATTTCCAGAAACCCTATCCACCCTCGAACAATATAAAGAAAAGAAAATTGTCCTCTACTGCACCGGTGGTATACGGTGCGAGAAAGCTTCTGCGTATTTGAAAGAGCAAGGCTTTCCGGAGGTGTATCAAGTAGAGGGGGGAGTGATTAATTATGTAAACCAATTTCCTAACACGTACTGGGAAGGCGGCTTATTTGTCTTTGATGACCGTCTGGTCTCTGATATAGGTGCTACTATCACCACCTGCCGTCATTGCCACAAACCTGTACAGCAATATATTAACTGCCATAATCTTGATTGCGACACATTATTCATCTCCTGTAAATCATGCCAAACTACCATGGATTCCTGCTGTTCAACTGAATGTCAAAACGCCCCTCGACAACGAAAAAAAGTATTTTCTTTAAAACCAGAACGTATCATCGGCAAAATTGAAAATTACTACCCGAAAGCAAACGTAGCCTTAGCGAAAATAATTCAAAATCATCTCACGCTGCCTATCTTGGTTACGATTAAAGGGAAAACAACTCCTGCATTTGATCTTAACATAACCTCTGCCTATGACAATGTTGGAAATAGTATTCAACATATCAGCACAGAAATGTCTATCACTTTTCCTCTCACAACGAAAGTAAGAAAAAATGACCACCTTATCATTTCTATTTGAAAGTAGTTATTTTTAAAAAGAAACCCTCTTTTTTTCTACTTCATGTCACTCAAAGATCTTGAATATTTCACAAGAACGCTCATTAATCATCTTAGAGGAAAAATAAGATCGCCAAACAAAGAATACTTTTATTGGAATGGACATCCTCGCCCAGAATTAGAACAACTCGTTAATCATCTTTCAAATCCTTTTCAGCCTGAACGAATTGCTCTTCGTACTATCCTGCGTACCAAAGCGATCCATACTATTCTTGATGCGGCCTGTGGTCCTGCGGTGGAATTAGATGGTTATCTTTTAGAATATCCTTCTATTAATTACACTGGCCTTGATCGCAGCAAATATATGCTGCAAGTTGCACAACAAAAACATCCGGCTCATACATTCATACATGGCGATATTCATGCTCTGCCATTTGAAGACCAATCATTTGACACTGTCCTTCTCAAACATATCCTTGAACATGTACCAGACTATAAACAACCAATCCAAGAAGCACTGCGTGTTGCACAGCGTTACGTTCTCATCAATTTCTTTCAACCAACCACCCCTCTGCCATTTGACATCCATTTCTGGAGCCGCCAGGGTTATTGGCAGAATTGGTACTCCAAAAGCAAATTACATAACTATCTTCACTTATTGCCTATCAAAAATATTGAATTGCATACTACAACTGGTAATAACCAACAAACCGCAGAAATTTATGTAGTAGAAAAAGCATAATTTTCACCAAAAAGTTTATATATTACGTTGTCTTACATTTAAAACATGGGATCAGAAACAATGACTACTCGTTTGCCAGAGGACTTAGTTAAAGAGATTGAAACTGTTTCAAAGACAGAGCATTTGGATAAATCAGAGGTTATGCGACGTCTTTTAGCTGATAGCCTCGAACGATGGCGTATAGAACGAGCTCTGGACATGTATAAAAAAGGCATGTATTCGTTTGGGCAGGCAGTGCGTTTTGCCCATGTTTCTCCCTGGCGATTTACCGACTTAATGCGCGAACATAAGATCCATTTATCTTTAGAAAAAGAAGATATACACCTGGAATTTAAAAATGCCGGCTGGTGAATCATGGTCGTAAGCAATACTACCACGTTGCTTTATTATACTAAAATCGGTAGAATTGATTTATTAAAAAATATATATTCGTCTATAATCATCACAACAGAAGTTCTGCACGAATTGAATTATAAAGATAAAATAGCAGAATATGAGCGAGAAATAAATAGTATAAGCAGAGCAATAGATGAAAGATATATTATCGTAAAAGAAACAAAAAAAATGAATAAATATGGGTTAGATTTAGGCGAAACCAGCGCTATTTCTTTATGTGTGGAAATAGGGGATAAAGAATTTTTATCAGATGACAAAGCGGCGCGTACAACAGCTCAAAATCTAGGATTGAATGTCAAAGGAACATTGTTTATTTTACTTAGAAATGTACAGCAGCATAAAATAGATCGCAAAGAGTTCTTCCAATTATTAGATTCACTGATACAACAAGGGTATTACATCTCGCCAGAATTATATGCACAGATTGTACAAAAAGTTACAACAGAATATATTTAATTTTTTTTATATCCAGTCTACCCATTCTCATCTAATACATTTCCTTCAAAGTCTCGCTCAATATAGCCAGAGACAAGTGTATATTTCTGGTCTTTTTTTTCTCTAAATGTTCTTGGGACATAGACTTTTTCTTTGGTCAAGGGGTTTACACCAGTGTAATATGTGGCGGTTGAAAGTGTGCCTGGAGTTGGGGTGAAGACTTGGGTTAAATTGACGTAAATGTCTTTTTCTTCGCAGAATTTTCTGAGAAGCTCCATGTCTTCTTGTGTTGAGCCAGGATGGGCGGCAACGAAATAGGGAACGAGATTTTTATTGGTATGTTGTTCTTGGTTGACTTTTTTGTATTCGATTAAAAATTCTTCAAAAGCTTTGCGGTTTGATTTATTCATCTGTTTCAGGACAGTATCGGAGATGTGTTCGGGTGCGATTTTTAATCTTGTGGTAAATTGCATAATTTTGCGGAATAATTTTTTTTGGTCAAGAATGATGTCATGACGAATGGCGCTGCGCAGTTCTAATGAGGTGTTTTGATATTTTTGCTGCAGTTGTTCAACTGCTTCTAAAAGAGGGAGAAGGTCATCGCTGATGACGCGTTCAGGACAGCCGACGCATTGTTGATTGCAGTATTTTATTTTGTTGTAGACGGTGATATCTGAGTTTATGATTGGAGAGTAGATGGTTTGTGTTTCGTTGTATAATTTACAGCGGGAGCCGTACATGTTTAATGTTGGAAGAGTGAGGTCGTTGATTTTTTTTATTCCTCGCTGATATAATGTTTCGATTTCTTTGATAATGCTTTCTTTACTTCGTCTGGCGACTTCTTTGCCTTGGACGAGCGGAATTATGCAGAAGGAACAGCTGCCCCAGCAACCACGTCCGATGGTAATGGATGTTTCTAATTTTTCAACCATGTTTTGATTGAATTGGAAATTTTTGGAATTTGGATGAAGTGATCTTGTGAAAGGGAGGCTGTAGATGAGATCCATTTCTGGTTCGGTTAAAGTATGTTCGGAACGGTTGTGTTGTATGAAACCAGCACCGCAGGGTTCAATGAAAGCATTGTCAGGGAGAAGATAGGTGATTCTGCTTAAAGTGTTGAATTGTTCAGTGTGGGATATGCATTCTTCGTAAGAGGGAAGGAGTTTTATATTGGGATGAATTTGATCTTTTTTGATGCGAAACGCAGTGCCTTCGATTGCTGGGAGGTCAAGTTTGGTTTTGAGGGTATCCCATTTTTCATTGGCGATTTGTATCGAGGTGTTTTGTTCGATGAGTTTGAGTTGTTGAAGGAGGGTGAGAATGGCGCGATCGGCATTGCCGAATAACAGCAGTTCGGCTTTGGAGTCGTTTAAGATACCGCGGCGGAGAATGTTTTCTTTGTAATCAAAGTGGGTGAAGCGACGAATGGTGGCTTCGACACCGCCGATAACGGTGATGACATTTTTGTAGAATTGTTTTACTTTTTGAGTATAGACCATTAACGCGCGTTCAGGCACGAGGACGTTTTCTCTTTCGCGAAGCATGGGAGTATAATTTGCAAGCATGGAGTCGAGTAATCCTGAGGTGATGCAGAAGAAATAGCGAGGACGGCCGCATACTTGATATTCTAGATCGGTTTCAGGTTGCGGGATGATGCCGACTTTGTAGCCTTTGTTGTCTAATAGACGGGCGATGATGGACATGCCGCTTAACGGATGGTCGTAATAGGGGTCGCCGGTGATGAAGATAACGTCGAATTGAAAATTAGCGGAAGGAGAGTTGTAGTACTGTTGGCCTTCGGCTATGGAGGTTGGGAGGAAAGGATTTAACATAGAGCTTAAAAATAAGAAGTGATTTAAATAGATATCTATCTTTTTCTCACGATTGAGTTACGATAAATTTTACGATACCAAAACCCATACAATAAAGCGGAAACAATGAGTAAGCTTGTGCCACTTACAATACTTGTGAAAAGAGATGAGGAGAGGGGAGGTGATTCACCAAATTGACATTGATTCTCGGTATTACAATTGGGGGGGAAACAGCAGGTTTCAGATATAACAAAACCAGTGATGCTGGAACCCAGGAGATAGATGCCGACAATTCCGAGAATAAAAATAAAAGTTAGGATTATTGTTTTCATTTTATTTCTTGGCATATACAAACCAGTCCCATAATTTTTGTTTGCCGTGGAAGGCTAAAAGAGTATCGTCTTCATAGACTTCCCAGGGGTAATGGACTTTGCGAACTTTGATGTTGCTAAAGCCGGCTTTCCAGAGGCGGTATTTTAATTCGAAGAGATAGTAATTTTTTTGCTGGCAGTCAGGATATTTGACAATGCCAGCTTCAAAGTTACAGGGTGTGTTTTCGGTTAAATCTGTTTTGGCTTTTTGGATTGCTTCTTCTTCAGAGAAACCATCTTCGATGGCTTTTTCTTGGATGAGTAAAGAGCGGTATAATAACGCTTCCATGGCGGGAAAGACAGCTAGAAGAGTGCCGTTTTCTTTGAGCACAAGATTGGCTTCGCGTAATATTTTTTCGACATCGATTATTTTTGGTAGTAAGACTGAGTTGACGGATACGGCGAGGTCGAATTGGTTATGGAATTCGGTCAAGTCACGAGCATCGCGCACGAGAAGTTCGACGTTGGGGTAGGATTTTGTTTTTTCTTTGGCAAGTTCAATCATTTTAGGAGAGAAGTCGATGCCTATTACTTTAGAGAATTTACCTGCTAGAGTTGGAAGGAAGTTGCCAATACCACAGCCGATATCAATGACGGACAGGTCTTTGAGATTACCAGTAATTTTATTATCAAGATACCAAAAAATGGGATTTTTGACACCTTCAGCGAAAGGGCTGACAACGTCATCGAAATATTTTTTGGCAGAACGATCCCATACTTTAGCCTCTTTGTCTATCATTTTTGTTTGTAAAGAATAATGCTATATAAAGATTGTTGTG
>CAYSCV010000037.1:0-12821 GCA_964429715.1 uncultured Methanosarcinales archaeon | reverse complement strand
GTGGCTTGATTCGTGCATGGGTATTGCGTATAAAGCAGGCACAACGAAGTTTAAACTTGTGCCCAATTGCACACAATTATGTGCCATTCCTGCAGACTTTTCGCAAGCATTTATGCCTGTGGAGTATGCTACAATTGAAGGTATTGAATTAGATAGCGGTAAAAGAATATTTAGAAAGACGGCAAAATATAATATGTCGTTAACCAAAGCAGAAGTACTGGAACATCCTGCCTGGCGTGCGGCAGTGGAAGATGATACAGCACTCTTGAAAACATATACGGATATTGTGTTTAGCGCGTATGACAAAAAACATAGTAAATCAGATAAATTAATGTGTTTTTATGTACGTCAGAATACAGAAAAAGATGAATTGAGGGCGGTCTTTGTCCATAATCGTGGCAGCAACTCGGACGCGTATGGCGGCAATAGTCTCAGTGGCAACGGCCGTTTCCTGCGGCGGTAGCCCCCGTTCGTGCTGCCGTGTTTACCCAAAAGTATAGAGAAGTTTGAATAATTGATCTTTTCTACTCAAACTTCTCTAAGAGACTTTGCAATAGCCGGGATTTTGATAAATTGATTATCAAAAAATGTCAAAATTCCTATTTTGCAAAGTTCTCTATACAAAAAAATAAGTGTTTCTTGTAAACATCCATTTTTGAAAAGAAATCTTTATAAAGGGGTGGTTGAAATGTGTGTATTGGACGGCCATAGGGGTGTGGATCACCTGTTCCCATTTCGAACACAGAAGTTAAGAACGCCTCCGTATCGGTGAGTACTGCATTACGTGGAAAAACCGGTAAGCTGTCCCTCTTTTTTTAATCTGTTTTTTGTGGTGAGGAATATTAATTTAGTTTTGAGTTGTTACATTTACGATGTTAGAAGATAAAATAGCAAGATAGATTGTACAAAGTGTGCCGTTTTTTCAGTCTTTATTGCGCGAGGGTTGCGCGTTGGTTGAGGATATTATTCTGCAGGGTCTTGAGGTTGAAGTGAAAGGAAGATACAAGACGGGAGTTACTGATTATGTGACGAGGGCAGATAGGGAATTGGGGGCGTTATATTCTGTTCGAGTGCAACAAGAATTCCCTGGATGGGGGTGTATATTGGAAGATGGGGTGGAAGTGATGGATGCAGATGAATTGGCTACAAAAGATGTGGTTATTTTCTTTGATCCAGTGGATGGTACACGTTTACTTGCGCAAAGATTGTCTGGGTCTTCAACGATGATGGGAATTGCATATCGTGAAAGCTCCTATTTTATTCCTGTCGTTGGGGCAATGAAATTATTTTCTGGCGAAGAGATGTATGGGTATAAAGTTGGTAAAGTGAGTGATGTTACTCGATTTGTCACTTCTTTTCGTGGAACTGACGCATTAGTTATGGGTCGAAGTGATACAGATCGCCAAGGATTTTTAACTCCACTCTGTCAAAAATTATCTTACCAACAAGTGATGTTACGAGGGGTTGCGCCAAAGATGAAAGCGATGTTAGAGGGGAAAATTGATTTTTTCATCTTTGAGCCGGGAATTACGTTTTGGGATATTTTTCCGGTTATGGCAATTTTGAATGCGTGTGGTGGGAAAGCGGTAGATTGGAAAGGGGAGGAAATTGTGTATGATGGGTTATCTAAAAGTGTGAGGCATGTTTTTTTGGCAATGGCACCAGGAGTGAATTATGATGTAATTATTCAGAAAATGTCTTTGATTTATAGTCAATTGTTGAGGTAAACTGTGCTTAAATGTAGTTTGGTTGTATTCTAGAAAGAGGGTGTCTTTTCCACAATGCTTTTAAACGGTTTTCTTTTGGTTTTTATGATGAGAGGGTTATTTAAAATAAGAGAGTTTGTGGTTGTATGAAAGTGATTATCTTAGCGGCGGGGTATGCGACGCGATTGTATCCATTGACGCAGGATACGCCAAAGCCGTTGTTGAACGTGGCGGGAAAGACAATTGTGGAACATATTTTAGATAAAGTTAAGGAAGTTGAACTCGTTTCTAAAATTTTTATTGTGACCAATGATAAGTTTTATGGTCAATTTAAAAAGTGGCAGCAGGATTATATTTTTCCAGTTCCGATTTCAATTTTGAACGATGGAACAAAAACGAATGAGGATAGGTTAGGAGCAGTAGGAGATATTGATTTTGTGTTACAAAAAGAGAAGATTGATGAGGATGTATTAGTTATTGCAGGGGATAATTTATTTGGGTTTTCGTTGAAGCGATTTGTTGATGATTTTGAAAAAGGCGGAAAAAAATCGATTGTGGCGTTGCATGATTTAGGTGATGCTGCGAAAGTACGAGGAAAATTTGGAGTGGCGGTGGTTCATGGTACAAAGATTGTTGATTTTGAAGAAAAGCCGATGGCACCAAAAAGTACATTGGCAAGTACGGCATGTTATCTTTTTAGTACAGATGATTTGCATATAATTCCGATGTTGCGTAAAGAGGGAAAAGCAGATAATTCAGGGGATTTGGTAAAATGGTTGGTTGGGCATAGTGAGGTGCATGGTTTTGTTTTTACGGAGCATTGGTTTGATGTGGGAACATTAGATTCATTGAAAGAGGCGAATGAGGCGTATTCTTATGAGGCAGCGGTTACAAAGGTGTTACAATGAAAATTAGTATATTTGGCATAGGGTATGTGGGTCTTGTAACTGGGGCATCTTTGGCTAGTTTGGGCCATGAGGTGTTGTGTGTGGATGTGGATGTGAAAAAAATTGAGTTATTAAGCAAGGGACAGTTGTCGTTTTTTGAACCAGGATTGAAGGAGTTAGTACAATTAAATATTGAGAAGAAAAGGCTGCATTTCACCACTGATATAGTTAATGGGGTGCAGTTTGGAGAAGCGATTTTTAATTGTGTGGGGACGCCGGAAAAAGAAGATGGTGCAGCGGATTTACAGTATGTGTTTCAAGTGGCAGAGAAGGTTGCAGAACATAGTAAAACATATGCAGTGTTGATTAATAAGAGTACAGTGCCACCGGGAACGGCACGAGTTTGTATGGAGCAAATGAAGAAAGTACGAAATGATTGCGAAGTCGAAATGGTGTCAAATCCGGAGTTTTTAAAGCAGGGAAATGCAGTGTATGATTTTAATCATCCAGATAAAATTGTGGTGGGAGCAGAATCTGTGAGAGCGTTTCAAGTGCTGCAGAAAGTATATCATGGGTTATTGAAGATGTATATGCCGCTGCTGGAGACGAATTGGGAGACGGCAGAGATGATTAAGTATGCAAATAATGTGTTTTTAGCAACCAAAATTAGTTATGTTAATGAGTTGGCGAATATTTGTGATCATATGGGGGCGGATATTAAAACGGTGACGAAAGCGATTGGGATGGATCAGCGTATCGGTTCAAAATTTTTAAATGCAGGCATGGGGTATGGAGGAAGTTGTTTTCCAAAAGATGTGCGGGCGATTATTGCGGTTGCTAAACAGAGAGGTTATATGCCGAAATTGTTTGAGGAAGTGGATCTTTTTAATGAACGGCAGAAAGTAGTATTATTCCCACGGATTTTAGCGGAGTTGGAGCGGGTTAAAGGAGATACAGTAACGTTGTGGGGGCTTAGTTTCAAACCGAAGACAAGTGATCTACGGGGGGCACCAGCGTTGTTGTTGATGGATAAGTTGTTGGATGAAGGGATGTATGTTCGAGTGTATGATCCGATTGCGGTTGAGGATGTGCGCAAGTTGTATGGGGGTAGAAATGGTGTTGTGTATTGCAGTTCGGTTGAAGAGTCAGTTGAAGGAAGTAATGTTATTGTGCTTGTGACGGAATGGGATGAGTTTCGTAATGTTGATTTTAAAGCGATTGGGGGGTTGATGAAATCGCGAATATTATTTGATGGGAGAAATATTTATGATGAGGGGCAATTAGCAGAAGGTGGATTTACATATTATGGGTTAGGAAGGAATTCATTTGTGCTTGGTCTTGGTATTGAAGGTGAGAGACGTGGGTGATGTGAATGTTTCGATTATTATTATTTGTGATAAGATTCGGCAGCCACAATTAGATCGGTTGTTGTATAGCCTGAAAGATCAATTGCGGTTTTATGCTTGTGAGATTTTGTTGTTGCAGGAGTCTGATGTGGAACTAACCGCGCCGGATTTGCCGATTCATGTTCGTTATTTTACGATTCCAGCTCGGCAGGGGATTGCGTTTAATCGAAATAAAGGGATTGAGTCTTCTAACGGCAAAATTATTGTTTATATTGATGATGATTGCTGGGTGCAGGAGAAGTGGTTGAAGTCATTGGTTGAACCGTTGATGCATGATGAGAAGTTGATGGCGGTGACGAGCGGGACGAAGATTCCTTCCTCTAACTTTTTAGGGGATTGCGTTTCTGCTCTTGGTTTTCCAGGCGGGGGGTCGTTAGGGTTTGGGAAAATGTGGAAAGTGTCTGTCGAGGGGTATACCAATCATTTAGCGGTGGGCAATTGTGCGTTGCGGCGTACTGTATTTAACACAATTGGGGTGTTTGATGAGGAGATGAAGAATGGTGCGGAGGATGCGGAGTTGTCAGTGCGACTCGAACGGGGAGGGTTTCCAATTAAATATGTGCCGGAGGGGTTTGCGTATCATGAGGCGAGGACAACATGGAAGTCGTTTGTGGGGTGGCAAATACGTCGAGGGAGAGCAAATTATCATTTTAAGAAAAAAGTGGGAGCAATTGGGGGATTTGTTAAGTTGAGGTTGTGGAGTGCGAAGAATATTTTGTTTGCAAATAAGTTTAATTGGCGATTGCCTTTTATTTTTTGGTTCTTGTTTATGAGTTTTATGTTGCAGCAGTGGGGATATTGGAAGGAGGGGAGAAAAAAATGATTCAAGATGATTCTTTTTCAATGGAAAAACTGCGTGAGTTGTGCAAAAAAGAGTATTATAATCCGATTCAGAAGTGGATGCATCATGCGATGTTGTATATCACAAGACCATTGTTGCGTACAAATATTACACCAAATCAAATTACTACTTTTTGGCTTATTTTACAGCTTATCGGTTCAGGGTTGATGATATTTGGTTTTTATTGGACAAATGTTTTAGGAGTAGTGTTGTATACTATTGCGATGTTGCTGGATTATGTGGATGGACAGATTGCACGTATTAAGAAAATTTCTACCTATAAAGGAATTTATTTGGAAGAGTTGGGTATTTATTTTGGTTCACCTGTATTTTTTTTTTGTTTATCTATTGGTGTTAGTCGTATGAGTGGTGATCCACGTTATTTCATCTTGGGTGTTATTTCAGTTATTTGTATACTGTATAGTAAATTGGTACAGATAAATCCTTTGTTGTATGATGTTAATAAACGAGAAGTATTGGCGCAACTGCGTAAAAGTGTTAGTACGCGACCTGCAAATAAATATGTGGGGTATGGTGTTTTTTTGATTAGGCGAAGCAATCCTCTGAATATTCTGTTTTTTGGGATTTTATTTAATGTTCCCCATTGGGTGTTGATATTTTATACTCCTTTGTATGTATTGGAGTTATTGCGAAAATTGTGGGTTCCACTTAAAAATTTATATCGTTTAGATGCAGAATATCAGCTGAAAGAGAAGAGATGAACTGGGATGCAGGATGTTAATAATACTCTGAAATGTCACCAAACTGTATTATCTATAGCGAAAGACATAAATAATTATACAGGTTGTTATGTCTTTGGGAACACACAGATGCATGAAATGAAGTAGTTTCTTCATCTTGTGTATACTAAGTGACTTTTGTATAAATGTTTAGGTCACTTACTATACTTAGAGATAATTGTGTTTATTTTGTTATATTATATGTGGTTAGTTGATAAGATAATTACTATTTAATCTGTAACATTATTAATGTAATTGTTCAGGCAGTTATAGTTCAGGTTTAACTTCCATAATGCTTTTAAATACACTTTTAGATGTTTACATGTGGTTTTGATATGAATGCAATTATACTTACAGCAGGGAAAAGTCGCGGTTTACAAGAAGATATTCCAGTTGGTCTTGTAGAAGTACAGGGGAAGAAAATTATTGATTGGCAGTTAGATGCGTTATGGGGGTGCGGGGTTACAGAAATAGTTGTCGTTGCTGGTTATAAAAAAGAATTATTGAAAGAGTATCTAGGGAATAAAGTCCAATTTGTGGAGAATGAGGATTATGATCAAACTCGAAGTGCTTATTCTTTGTGGCTGGCGCGAGAATTTTGCCGTGATGGCTTTCTTTATCTTAATGGGGATTTAGTGTTTGAATCAGAAATATTGAAGAAAGTTTTAGACTCAAAGTATGAGAATGTGTTTGCGTTTGATCGGAAATATGATTTTACGTCTGATATGCATAAAGTGGTGATGATTGGAGATAGAATTATTCATCATAATCATAAAGTGAGTAATGATATTGCACATGGAGAGGCGGTGGGGCCGGTGAAAGTGTCTAAAGAGTTTGCAGTTGAAGTTTTACGACAGATTGAAAGTGATATTACTGCAGGTATAAAAAAAAATACAGTGTATAATGCATTTAATGATGTAGCTAAGTATGTTTCAATGTATGGCGCTAATATAACCGGTTTGCGATGGTGTGAAGTTGATACCCAAGAAGATTTAGCACTTGCGCAGAAAGTGTTTGGTGAGAAAACACCTTTTGCTGTTTTGATGTATGGCTATCCTGCTACCGGCAAGACGACGATGTCACGGGCGCTGCAGGAGTATTGCGCGCAGTTTTCACGAACGGCTTTACTTTCTACTTTTAATTTGCGGGAAGAGCTTGGGCTTGTTGATTTGTATTCTAAAGAAGAGCGAGAGGCTATTTATGATCAGATGATTGAGCGGGTTAACACGGTGATGAAGTGGAAGAAGACGAATGTTATCTTAGATGGGAATTTTAATAAGTTTAGTTCACGCAAACGAATTTATGATTTAGCACAAGCTCATGGATATCAATTGTTTGTGGTTCACTGCGATGTTGCGGCGCGAGAGGAGATTAAATCTCGGCTTGAGAAACGTAAGTTATTACCTAAGAGCTTGGAGCATGCGGCGGCGACGATGGAATTGTATGAGATGATCAAGAATACGGCGGATGATTTGATTCAAGATCTCATTGATATTCCTTTGATGAATGTTGTGAAAGTTGATACGCATGAGGGAATAGTAGAATTAAAGCAGATTGGTATGGTTACAGAGAATGTTGGGATGATTCAAAATGGAGTTAAGTATGGGTTAATGAAACAATGAAAGCATTAATTTTAGCGGCAGGAATAGGAAGTCGACTTGGTTCGATTACCAATGAGTTACCGAAGTGTTTAGTTCTGGTGTGCGGCAAGCCAATCCTGGAATATCAATTGGATGCGTTGCTGGCGAATGGGATTACAGAAGTGGCTCTTGTTTTAGGGTATAAGAAAGAGAAAATTATTGATTTTATTTTTTCTCAGGAGAAGTATAACGCGATGACATTTACGTTTGGGTTGAATATGGAATATGCAACGACGAACAGCAGTTATTCGTATTGGCAGGCGCGAAGTCTCATTGGTAGTGAGTCATATATCCATCTTAATTGTGATATTGTGTTATTTCCTCCGTTAATTAAGCGGCTTAAAGAGAGCAAGTATGATAATGTAATATTAGTTGATCGGAAGGTTAAATTGGATGATTCGATGGAGCAGGTGATTTTAGATGGGAATCGTGTCGTGAAGATGGATAAAGCGAATTTACCAGGAGCGCATGCCCGAGGGAGCGGCATGGCGAAATTATCACCAAGTGCAATTTTGGTTATGAAAGAACGTGTAACTGAGTTTGTTTCTCAAGGTGATAAAAATCAGCATTGTCATGGACTGATGCGGTATGCTTTAACACATGTTCCTTTTCATGCTTTAGATGCGGATGATTTATTGTTTCGTGAGATTAATAATCTGGAAGAACTTCGGGAGGCAGAGGAAGCAATTAAAACTTATCTTTCTCGATGATTTATGATTAAAGCGTTTATTTTTGATGTCGGAGGAACGTTAGTTAAGACTGATGAAGCACTGCTTGAAGCATTACGATTGGCGTTGCTTGAAAATGGTGTTATATTCTCTAATCAGAGAGAGGTTGTGAATGTTTTTGGACAAGGGCAGATGAAGAATGTACGGACGGCAGTTGAGGGTTCTTATACTGGTGATGTTGATACGATGAAGGAGAAATGTTTTGTTTCATTTCAACAGTTATTTCCTTTATTGGTGATGGAGAAGTTTATTGTTATTGGCCATGTTATTTTTGGTTTAAATGAACTGAGGAAGAGAGGAATGAAGTTAGTGGTGTTAACTGGTTTTGATCGATCGGAGACGGCATTTTTTTTGGAAAAGATGGGGTTGCAGCAGTATTTTGATTTAGTGTTAAGCGCAGAAGATATTGTTGTTCATCGTCCAGATCCACGAGGGTTGTTGTTAGCAATAGAACAATTGGGATTGGAGAAAGAAGAAGTGTTATATGTGGGAGATGCAATGGTGGATATCCAATTTGCGCGAAATGCAGGGGTTAAAGTTGTGTGTGTGAAGACAGGAGCACAGGATAATAGTCTGCTTGAACAAGAAAAGCCGGATTATTTGGTGGAAGATTTGAGAGAACTGTTAGGAAAAGTAAACTTATAGTTTTTTTATTCTTATTTTTGCTAGTTTGGTTTGAATTTTCTATTCCCAACTCTTATTTGTATTGTGATTTCCTAAATACTTTTTCGTCGTGGCCAGGAAGAATACGCGCAGGATTTTTTGCAAGAGCAAGAATTTTTTCGATACTTTTGATGGTTTCTGTTGTATCTTTATGTCTTCCTGGAAGGGAGTAGTCATCTTTTGATGTAGGGAGAAGGTTCTCGTAACAGAGGATGGCGTCGCCGGCAATGATGTATGGACCAGAGTCTGTTTCAACTTTCACGATTTGATGACCCGGGGAGTGGCCAGGGGTTAGGATTGCTTGGATGCCGGGGGTAATTTCTTGGTCACCGTCTATAATTTGGAAGAGGTATGATTGAAATCCGGGTTGTAGGAGTATGTCATTGTGATCATAGGAGCGCAAGTAGCTGCCGGTGGGGTTTTTGGCAAATTCGAGTTCTTGTTGTTGTACGTAGAGGATGGCGTTTGGAAATAGTAATGCGTTTTGGCAGTGGTCCCAATGCAGATGTGTGAAGATGATTTTTGAGATATCTTGGGTTGAGATGCCGATCATTCTCAGAGCATGATCGATACGTTGTCCTGGTAGCTGATAGGAACCAGGGTAATGTTTTTTATCGGATATGTTTGTGTCGGGCATGCCCGTATCAACCAGAATTTTTTCAGTGGGGCTTGTGATAAGCCAGGAAATTGAAGGGATGTAGATCATTTTCCCTTCGTCAATGCCTTGTGTGAGGGTTTTACCTTTATCACAGTAAATCATACCTGTTCGTAGAGGGGTAATTGTGTTCATAGTGGGTGATTTTGGTTCTATAAGATTTATAAGGGTTGTGGACTATAAATCTGTGATGATTAGAGCAATTATTTTTGATTATAATGGGGTTGTGACGACGCTTGGCAGATTTGATGCGTTGATTAGGGAGTATGCGAAGAGATGCGGGGTTTCTGAAGATTATTTAGAAAAAGTTGTTCGCGATACGTGGTCTTTAGCACGTATTGGTGTTATTGATTCAATGGAATTTTGGGGTGCTGTTGCTACTGTTTTAGGCTATCAAATGCAACAATTGCGACAAGAGTGGTTAGAACGTTTTCCGGTACGTTCTGAAATACTTTTGCTTGCCAAAACATTGCAGGGGAGGGGATATAAAACAGCTTTGCTGACAAATGAAATTAAAGACTGGATGGAGGAAGTTATCCTTGCTTATTCGATGCAGAACTGTTTTGATGTGATTGTGACTTCGTATGAGGTTGGCGCGGCCAAGCCTGATCTACGAATGTATAATGCTGTATTACATCAGTTACATGCGCATGCCACCCAATGTGTGTATGTTGATGATCAAACAAAGAATATAGTTGCGGCAGAAAAGTTGGGCTTTAAGACAATTTTATTTTCATCTACGGAACAAATGGAAAAAGAGTTGCGGGATTTTGGTGTACAAATATAATTTCCAATTTATCTTTCTATGGTTTTATCTTTGTTGTACTTTTATCGTATATTTCAAAGAGGGTTTCTAAAGCGGGGAGGGTGCTTTGGCCGTTGATGGCTGGTTCTTTATCTTTTAGTATAGATTGTATAAAGTCTTCAATGACGTCTTCATGACAAGGGTCGTAGTATGGGGGAATAAATGGGCGATATGGTTTTTGATCTATTTTTGGATGGGGAAAATTTGGTACGTTCCATTCCATGATTTTTTCTGCATCGATGAGGATTGAGCCTGTTGTTCCGGTTATTGATATTTTACCGCTCCAAAGGGTGGATGAGTTGGCACTTGCGTTGATATGCCAGGGAATGTTGTTGGGCAGCTGCAAGTGCACTTGCGCTTCGTCTTCAATGTCAATGTAGTCTCTTGTTGTTTTAATGCGTGAAGAAATCACTTGCGGTTTGCCAAAGCAATGGATGATACGATCGAGGTCGTGAAGTCCTTGACATAATAATACACCGCCGCCAACAAAGGCTTTTTTTCCACGCCATCCATTGTAATATTCAAAGGTTTTATTGACATTTAGTTCATAGTTTACTTTGGTGATTTGTCCTAATGCTTGTTGTTGTATGACTTTTTGTAAAGCTTGGGTGTGATGAAAGTAGCGACGTTGCAGCATGACTTGCAGTTTTATGTTTGCGTTCTGGCATTTTTCAACGGCGGTTTTGGCGTCTTGATAATTGAGGGCGAGGGGTTTTTCACAAAGGATGTGGATTCTTTTTTCTGCACAGGCATGTATCTGCTCGTAGTGGAGATAATGGGGGCTTGCAATCGTTACAGCGTTAATTTCCTCTTTGGCAAGCATTTCGTTGTAGTTTTTATATAAAGGAATTTTTAGTTGTCGAAATTCTGTTGGAATAATAGGAGAAGGGTCGCAGAGGGCAACAATGTTGATATCTTTGTGGTTTTTGAGATAGTTGAGGTGTACTGAAGATGCAACACCGCAGCCAATGAGAGCATAGTTAAGCATAATATCTTTCTTTTTTATTCATTTTTAAGTGTTATGTACTATGGTTATATGCTATCGTTAGGTAATTCATCAGCGTGAAGGAAGTGGCCATTGCTTCAAAAAGACAGGTTATCTCAGTTCCATCTTTACTATATCTTTAAATCATAAAGTTTTTATACGTTTCACTCACTTTACATTTTATGGGTTGTTCTACTTTTTCTTTTTTTACTCATTTTCCGAGGTATACTTTATGACTAAATCACTTAGTAAAGGCTTTGTTTATATGGCCAGTACGGAAGTTGTCGTGATGTTTTCTAATTATTTTATTCATATTATTTTAGCACGGTATCTTGGTATAGAAGCGTATGGGGTTTTCGGAGTATTAATGTCTTTGTATCTTATCAATAGGTCGTTTTTGAATACGGGTATACCGCGAACTGTGACTAAGTTTGTTTCAGAATCTACTGTTTTGACACATTCTTTTTATGTTGCGGTTTTAAAATTACAATTATTTTTAGCAACTTTATTTACTTTATTATATCTGGTCTTAGCACCTGCTCTTGCTTCTTGGCTTCATGATAGTTCACTTGTTAATCTTATTCGTTTTCTAGGTGTGATGGTTATACCTCTTGCTCTTTTAGCGTTGTATACAAGCGGATATATGAATGGCTTACGAATCTTTAAAGAACAAGCAATTATTAGTCTTGCACTTCCTATTTTTCGCGTTGTTTTAGTTCTTCTCTTTGTATTTTTAGGGATGGGAATTTTTGGAGCGTTGTTAGGTTATTTTCTTTCAGTTATTTGTTGTCTTATCTTATTTTTCATTATTTGGAAAAATCCAGTACAACAAATAGATTCAATAGAGAGTGAGAACTCTATTTTTAGAAAAGTGTTCTTGTTTTCTTTACCGATCACGGTAAGTTCTTTAGCATTTATTTCAATTCGTAATGTTAATGTTTTATTTGTCAAATCGATCTTAAATGATAATGTTTCCGCAGGATTGTACACTGCGGCAACGACGTTGTCAAATATTCCTTTTTTATTATTTATGTATCTGCCTTTTGTGTTAATGCCCTCCGTTTCAAGATCTATTGCTACGCAGAATTTAATTTTAACTCAGAAGTATATTAAACAGTCGTTACGTTGGTTGATGCTGTTGATGTTTCCAGTTATTGCGCTTATGGCAGCGACTTCTGATCAATTGTTACTCTTTTTTTATTCTTCTTCTTTTATTTTGGCTGGAGCAGTGTTACGTCTTTTGGTTTTAAGCGTTGCTTTTTTGCTGGTGTATGGTACGTTAGGTTCGATTATCATTGGGAGTGGCAAGCCTAAAGTGGAGATGGGGATTACTCTTTTTTTATTAGGTGTTATGATTTTATTGAATTTGTATCTTATCCCTCGTTATGGGTTGGTAGGGGCGGGGTATTCTTCTGCGATCACAACTTTTATTGGGATGATTATTGGCGGGGTTTATGTTTATCAAACATTTGACGTTTTAGTTGATTTTGGTTCTACAATCAAAATTGTTCTTTGTTCTTGGTTAATCTATTCTCTTGCTACGTTATGGCATCTCACTGGATTTTATGTTATAATTACTTATGGGTTGATGTTATCTTTTTATGTTTGTGTCCTTTGGTTGTTTAAAGAGATACGAATGGAAGATGCGTCTATTGTGATTGATTTAGTTCACATGAAAAAAAAAGTGTGATTGGAAAAAATATGTAATTGAAAAGAGTATTTTTTATTCCACAAGGTTTTTAAAACACTTCTCAATAATTGATGT
>CAYSCV010000036.1:0-13005 GCA_964429715.1 uncultured Methanosarcinales archaeon | reverse complement strand
TCACTTCTTCACACACGCCCCATCCACACACTTCATACCATTCATTCGACACGACACCGATCGCGCTTTTAATACCTTCGAACATTGCACAACATAAAGATAATCCGTTCCTTTACATGTATCCGCAAATTCCTTCGACGTCCCATCCTCATACGTTCGAATCACCGTCTCACGTACTGAGATATCATTATCGCTTGGCCCAACACATTTAACTTCGACAGGAACATGATTTAAACTTGATGTCGGCACAATAGATAAAGGTACAACTGTTTTATTCACTTTCTTCTCAACACTATTCACAACGACCGGAACAATCTGAGGAGGAACACTTGCTTCAAAACTCGGCGGCATAACTTTCTTTGGTTGCTGCACTACCGCAGGCATAGGAGAAGACTGCTCAACATCAGGAAATTCAGAAACATCTTTTGGCATTTCAGAATAATCTTTTTGTGACACACAACCCATAACTAACATTCCAAAAACCAAAACCACCACAAAATAACATAATTTTTGTTTCATTTCACACCCACCACATTTTGCACTTTCCTTTTCTTATACCCAATTATATTCGCAATAGTAACATCTAATATCCTTCGTAACGCTTCAGTTGTGTTAAATGCATTATGCGGTGTAATCAACACATTCGGCATCTCTAACAGCGCATGATCCTCCAATAAAATCTTCAACTCCTCAACACTAACCCTTTTCTTGTCAGCCAACTTCAAATCCCGATTCAACTCATCCTCCTCCTCAAGAACATCTAACCCCGCACCAGCCAACCTCCCAGACTTCAACGCGTGAACCAACGCATCCGTCTCCACAATTGCTCCTCGCGATGTATTAATCAAATAGGCCCCCTTCTTCATCAACATAAAATTTTTCCGATTCAACAAATGATGCGTATATTTATTATACGGCACATGTAATGTCACAATATCAGACTGCTTCAACAACGAATCCAGTGAAACATACGTAAACCCCAGTTTTCTAGCCAACTCATTATCTTGTTTCACATCATACACCAACACATTCATCTCAAATCCTCTGGCCATCCGCACCACATGCTGCCCAATATTACCCCCGCCTACAACCCCAAGAATCTTCCCTTTCAAATCAAATCCTCGTAATCCAAAATAAGTAAAATCTCCTCCCCGCGTCCGCTCCACCGACTCCACAATCCTATGACTTAAAGCCAACAGAAGCGCAAACGCATGCTCCGCCACCGTATTCTCCCCATACGTCGGCACATTACAAACAGTAATCCCTCTGCGTTTGCAATACACTAAATCAATATGATCAAATCCCGTCCCTCTGCTCGCAATCATCTTCAATTTTGGAAACCCACTCAACACCTGAGCAGAAAGAGGCGTATGCACAAATGCTGATAACACTTCCACATCTTTGCACTGCTTCACCGCAGAAGATGTAATCCCACCAGAAAAAAATAACAACGTATCAGATGAAAACTGCTTCTTCAAAATCTCTTTCTCCCACGCTTCGATATTAAAAAACGCAATCTTCATCTATTCATCCCTCCTCTTTTCGTTAAATGTAGTCCTCTAAGTGGATTTTCCGGTGTTGAAAATCCCTTTGGTGGACTATTCAGGCGTCCAACTCAAACCCTAATGAACAAGTTGGACGCCTATATAAAATTATAATTAAAAAAAAATAATATAACAAGTTATACAAACAGATCTATTTCTCTACAACCAATGTTCCCGTTTGTACAGCACTAATACCCTCAACAATCGTACACGTTCCCACTTTATCCGCTTTCCATCGAAACATTTCACCTGCTGCCAAAATCTTACTCTTGATTCTTGAACACTGCAACGCACCCACAATCATCCCTTTATTCAACGTTACTTTTGCATCCCGTTCATTCTTCCATTCCACTGTTTCACCAACTTTAACTGTAACGGTCAACGGATCAAACCCATTTTTACGGATCGCCACAGAATGCACAACTTCATTTTTTTCATCATTTTCAGCAATAACATCTATTTCTTTTGCAGGCGCAATTTTGGTCATAGCTGGCTTTTTCTCCTCACTTGTCGCATCAACTTTCTCTTCCTGTTTTTCCTGATTCTTCACAACATTCGCAGTAATCTTCTCTGCTGCCTTCTCAGACACAGAAATAGTTTTCCCATCCACTCCTACTGCTCCACTCGCTGCGGGCACAGCCACTGTTACTTTCTCATTTTTCTGCCCTTCAACTTTCACCACTGGCTTATCTTCTTTCTTCCCTTCTACTTTTTCATTCACTAATCCCTTTGTTCCAAATTTCGCAAACAACGAAATAAACGAAAACTTTATTTTATTAAAAATACCAACAGCGTTATACGTAATCTTTTCCTCCTGTAAAGCCTGCTGTAACGCCGTGAGCGGCTCATGCGCCGCCATAATTTCCCGAATCACTTTCTCTGAAGTATACACCCGTAACGTCGGCTTCTCCACTCCACTCTCTGTAACCAACACTACTTTCTTATCTTTTGTTTCAACCCCGACAATAAATTGTGACCCATCATCTGCCGTAACATACACATTTACTTTTTCATTGCCGAATAACTTTGCTGATAAACCAATTAACTCTTTTCCTTCCACTTGCGATTTTAGCTCAGCGGTCTGTATCGACAACGGCGAACTATTCTCAACTAACGCAAAAACCTGCAACATCATCACACTGACCATAACCAAAAATAATATCTTTTTCATCATATCTCTCAACCTCTGTTTATCTTATACCATCATAATGATAGAGATGAACAAAAACAACTATTAAAAGCTTTCTCTTTCAAATGCTAAAATGCTCACCTCTTCTTTCTACTAACAACCATTTGTCGTTTCTTCCAAAAAAACCGACGAGCAATAACAATAATCAGTAGAAGAATGGACACTAACCCCACACTGATATAGACATAATTAAGATTAACCAAAGCATGTGATACATCCAAACAATCAACATCATCACGACTATCACAATCTGGATCACATATCCCCTCACTTAATTTATCACAACTCCCATCTTGCTGTCCAGAACTGCAATCTTTTGAACAACTAAGATAATTCTCTTCGCAAAAACCATTCCCGCAAGTGCAATCAGTTGGACAAGTTTGTAATGATTCAGAACTCTCACAAATATTATTCTCATTACAAGTTGAAAATGAACGTAAATCAATCTCAAAGAGAACTAAATCCCCTTTAGAAATTAACATTTTTTGAGCATTCGCATAATATGGAAGTACTAAACCAACCGTACTTTTTTTTAGAGAGGACGGCACTTTCTGCGTATTTTTACTCAAAGGCATACTAAACAACATATCTGTTGCTACATTAAAATTAGTTTCATATAACATCTTATGTTGATAAGAGAATAAACGCACCGTATATATTCCTTTTAAAGATATTTGAGGAGCTGCTGCATTTGAAAGAATAATCTCTTTGAGCGTAAACGTATCGGCCTCAGAAGTAAAAAGTACAGAATAAGATAATGCCTGAACAATCGGTAGCACTAATAACATCAATAAAAGCAGTAATACTTTTTTCATTTATACATCTCCATTTTTTTTTCAAGTTCTCGTTCATTAACAGGCCCATAATCATACTTCATTTCAAATTGACTGTTCATGATTGAACCAATTGTCGGCCGAATATTTGTCCAATCATAACTGCATCCTCCATCTGCCCAATCACTCCCATCTGGAAAATATCCTAGTTCCGGAACAGTCATAGTAGGACTTTTATAATATATTGTTCCAGGAACATCTTTAACACCAGTGTAATAATCAACACTTTCAATACCAACTAAATCACCCCATTTTTTTTTTGCTGTTGTTAAATCAGAAGCACAATTCATCACACTTTCAAGATTACTGCTTCCTTTACCATACTCTACATACTCATCTGCTAAGCCCCCAATAGCATGACCCAGTTCATGAAGTAAAAGCCTGCCTGAATTTTTAAGCGCATAATCAGCACCCCTCGGTGCTAAAAACCCTAAAGATAAAAATACCACACCACCACTTGCACCTTGTGTAGGAAAAAAAGCATAAGGCCTATATGTTTTTCCAGTTATAACAACCACCGTATCAACATCACACCCTTTTACAAATCGTTGAAAATCCTCCTGATTCGGCTCACCACTTTCATCATACATATAATCAGGAGCAGTAACCATCCACACATTAAATTTATCTTTATTTTCTTTGAAAGGTGTAATCGAAAATACCCCATTATATTTATTTTGATAATCCATCACCAGCAGCACTAATTTCTTTAAAATACCATAATCACTAATCCCATCACCCACAAACACGATATCGTGCTTAGCAGCAGGATCACCATTTATCATAACTTCACGACAACCTGACTTTGTAACACAAAGATGTGTAACCATATCACATGTTCTCCCCTCCCCGCAATTCGTATCAGCACAGCAATTATATTTCTGACAGATATGCTCTTTTACAAAACCACAATCACATTGTACTGCACTGCATCTTGATTTTAAACAAGCTTGATCCAAAGGACATACAGAATCATCTCTACACCCAGGAATAAATTCTGCTAATACCGCTTTTGCTCTGTCTATTGTAACTTCACACACATTTTCATCACCTTCACATCCACCACCCCACTTAGAAAATACCCATCCCTCTTCTGCAATAGCTGTCAATTCTACTCTCCCCTCAGTTGAATATTCAGCACTGCATTTTGTACCACACTCAATCATTTTTTCTTTAGAAAACACTCCACCTTTCCCTTTTATTTGCACGCTCAAAACATTTTTATCCTCTTTAAGCGGTATAAATTGCAAACGTTCTCTTTTAGCCTCCGCAGTTAAACCCACAAGATAAGAAACTTCAAAGAAACGAACTTGCCCGCCTGAAAGTTCAATTGGCCCATCAGCATCTTTTTTATTCCAATTTGCCATAATAATCTTATGAGTTGCTTTTGAATTCGGCAATACCCACTTCGTCCAATCCTGCTCTTCAATAGGCATAACACTCCAGGTTCCTTGAGACGTTCCAAACACCCACGATTTATCTTTTTTTATTTCTAAAATAGGAGAAGTACTCTTTCCTTCAGAATTTATTTTCCATCTTCCGATTATATTTAACTCGGAAAATGTGTCATCACCTTCCCTTGCCGGTGCAGGAGAAAATTTATCCCATATTTGTGCCGCACTTTTCACTTGAGGCGGAGCAGCCTCATATACCGCCCATAAATATCTTGCTCCATAACTAGTTACTTCAATCGGCCCATCCGCTCTTCCCTCAATACCCTCTGGCCAACCATGCAGCACAAGTTTCTGTGTAAATTTATTTTTAATGCCCCATTTCTCCCAATCACTATCAGTTATAGGTGAAACTTCCCATGTTCCCTGACTACTCCCATATCTCCAGGTCCCATCTCGACGAAGAGTCAACTCCGCATTAGTAGTTGATGCAAATTTAAACTCTCCATCTTTGTAATAAATCGCCTCCGAATACAACGCCCATCGACCAACTAAACTAGTATCTATCGGACCATGCGGGAAATCTTTATTTATTTCTTCCACAGGCCCATTAACAAGTGATTGATTTATAACATCTTTTGATTCATTAATAACAGATTTTGATTTATTAACTCCTTCTTTACTTTGATTAACTTCAGAATCATAATTTGGCAAACCAACCCCAATTTTATTAAATTCAGTCATATTTCCAACCGATACATTCATACTATCTGGTGTAACATATCCTGAACCGATAACAAAATCAATTAAACCAGGACCCGTAAGAGGAGCACTAAAATTATTATCAGATATCACTTTTTTAAAAGTATCATCCGACTTGACTACTTTAAATCCCGGCCCGGTAGTTGGTGCTTCATAGCTTTTATCAGACGTAACAGACTTATAACTTTTATCAATAGTAGGTGAAGTATAACCTGCATCTGATTTAGGAGATTTATAACTTCCATCACTGGTAATCATACCCGTAATGCTTGGCAGAGCCAAAAGACCAATTATGACAAAAATAAATAGAGTTGGTACAAATAAAATACTACCATTTTTTTTAATTTTAAGTATCATGTTCTAGTCCTGTATATCTGTCAGTCCATAAATTATTATAGGCAACGCAGATATTTACTCAACACATCCTGGTTGTGAATATTTAGGGATATTAGGATCACATTTCGGTCCCGTTTCTGGTATTTTCCCTTTCTCAGTTTGTGCTGGCTCTGCCACTTTCTGTTCAGGAACTGTATTTTCTACAGTAGTATCCTTAGGTACAGTAGTATCTTTAGGAGATGTTTCTGATTTTGTTATAACTGTTTTTGTCATCGTATCCGTTTTTGCAGACACCGTAAGTTCTACATCTTTTGTAACTGTACGTAAATCAATCTCCCCAACATCCCAATACCCAAACCCGGAGGACGCTTGAACTGTATATATTTTTCCTGTAAGAATTCCAGGTTTAGCCCCAAGCTTTCGAAATAATGCCGTAACCGTATGCGATTTTGATTCATACGCAATCGCCTCACCAACAACTTTTTTACTCTCTTTATCTACAATTGCAACACTATTAATTCCACTCACACCCTGAGACTCTGGAAAAATAATATTCAAAGATACCTCAACATATTTTACCGCTAAAGCATCACCTTTAGTTTCTACACTTCCACCCTCCCCATCTGCTTTTAAATAGGTAACAACATGATGTAAAGTAGAATAATCATACTCAAAACGAATTTGATTTCCTTGTTCTAATATTGTTCCATTACCCCTAATTTTCGATTCCGAAAGCGCAATCATATTTTGAGTAACGAAGTATGTCCCTTTCTCATTAGACATCGAATATGTCCCATCTTTATGTAAAACAAGGGGAGGAGAAGTACATGATTTAGCCGCCCCTCCAACATTATAACTCCAACAACGAAATGTGCCAACCAGCAAATCTTTTTTAATAATCTGATTTTCAACAACCTCTTTATCTTTAGCAGCAGATTTAAGAGCAGTCGCATTTAATGTAACTCCTGATGGTTTATTTTCTTTATTTTTTAAAGAATCTTTATTCTCTGAAATATCCTTAACATCCCCGAGTATCTCAAACGAATCAAGCATTTGCTGCACTGTTCCAATATAATTGTCAAAAGAAGTTGGTTCTGAAACAAAAGTAATCACATACGTAATATCATTTTTAAGTGTAATTACTTGAATCAATTTACGTTTTGGACTAAATGCTGTAAAAACCATTTTCTGTGCTGGACTACCTGCCAATGTCGTAGCACTTGATTCCATCAATGAAAAATCAGGAACAGTCTGTTTTAAATTTTTAAGTGCCGCCTCTTTAAATGTATCAAAATTTATTCCCTGGCCAGAAATATCATTCATCATTAAATTAAGATTCTCTTGGACTGTATCCTCTACATTTAATTTAGACTCCTGAAATGCAAATATATTTTCTTTTGACTCAACCAACTTCCAAGTATTAGGATATAAAATTTTAACTTTATATATTCGATCTTCATATACTAAAAAAGTATTCTCATTTTTTTCAAGTGATGTATCACCCAACACCCCGCCATTCTGTGCTTTAGGAGAATCAAGAGAACGAGGTTGAGTACAACCAATTATCAATAATATAACCAATAATACGAATAATAATTTAAATTTCATCCCAACACCTCTACAACAGATAAATTAGATAACTATATAAATATTTTGTATAACACAACAGTTAAACGCACTCAATTTAGCTTTGAAACTCACAGATCCATAACCGCTATTCCATCACTTCCGGGAAAACCTCTTCTTCAACTCAAAATTCATCCCTTTCAACTTTTCATTTACATTTTTCTTCAGATCCTCATACTGCTTTCCCGCATCCAATTGTGACAACCTCTTAAGCTGCGGAAACAACTGCTGATACTGATCTAATGTCATTGTCACCATCGAATTAGATATCTCCAAAAACCGTGCCGGATTCTTACGCACCGTCACTGCAATCGCCACAATTACAAACAAAACAAACACCGGCAAATCAAATACCTCTGGAATAACAACCATCTGCTCAAACACCAACACAAATGGATACACCAAATAATAAAACGCCGCCGCTAAAATTCCCCAATACAAAGAATGCAGTACATCAATATGTCCCCCTAAATGATATGACGCATCAGAATAATCCCACAACTTCAACCCTAACACTTTCTCTGAAAATATCCCTCCCACATACTCAACAACCACCAACGCCAGCCAGCACAATAACAACATCCCCCACACCCGCAAAAAATCAAAATATTTTACAAAAAATATAAGCGCCAACGCCCCAAACCCATAAATTGGACAAATGGGTCCTCTGAAGTACCCTGCATTGATCCATTTCTTATCCGTAACCGACCGATACCCTGAATCGATAATCCACCCTACGAACGAAAACAACAAAAACTCAATCACATACACTGCTAACATCAAAATATCACCAAACATAAAGAAAACAAAATAAGAATATAAACTTTACCAAAACAACACTACTTCCACCAATACGGATCCGCTTTAGCTAAATCTTGAATCACAGCACTAAATTTAGTCCAATTAGAGAACAGCCGCTTCATATCAAAATGATCTTTAGAGGAGTTTGCAAAAAGCAATTTGTAACATTAGTCTGCACCGATAGGTGCAAAAATAAGCTTAAAATTGCGCCATTGCAAATCCTCTTAGAGAACTTTGCTTAACAAATATGAATTATGCAAAGTTCTCTTTAACTACTGCAACCGCACTCGTCGTATCATGCCGTTCAAAATAATATCGCTCAGGTAAAAACATATGACAAAAATCCTGCGGCTTCTCCATGAACCGCGTATCTAAAACATACAAATTTCCAGATTGAACAGCAACCCTATCATACCAATGCACAGCAATAACTTCATCACCTAAAACAATCTCTCCATGCCCTTCTTTAACCAATGTATACCTATCCGCAACCTCCTGCGAATCTACTTTAACAACACGTAACTCCCCCACATTTGAAAAATCAAGCAACTCCCCTAACTCCACATCAGAAACAAGAAAAACTTTCTGTACACCATGATTCACATCAGTATAATATCGTAAAATACATTCAGTGAGTTCCATAAGTAACAATGGACAAAAAATAAGACCATTTAAAGATTATGCAACCACACCAAAATAAAAGTAAAAACCAAAATAGTTACTACACCTAAATAACAACAAAGTTTATAAAGTACATCATATTTCTACAATTATGGGCACTTTAGAAGATAAAATAGAAGACTATATCCCCTGTCAAGGAGAACAAGCACCGCAAATTGATCAAACAAGATACAAAGAAGTAGATACAGTAAACCTCTATAATCTTCCTCAAGGAACAATCGTATTGTTTAAAGGAACCCATCCTGCTTCAAATTATATTATAGAAGTATTAGGATCATCTCAATTAAATTCTGAACAAGAAGTAAAATTATGGTATGTTGGCTCAGACGGATTAACAAAATTTGGAACACCCGCCTGCTTTATTGGACCAGGAACAGGATGCTTGAAAACAAAAGCGAAGAATTTAGCCTCATTTAAATTAGGGCGAGAATTATTTCGCGATAAAAAAACATCAGAAGGTATTTTAAAGAAAAGAGAAGAATATCTTCTGCCACTGTTTAGCTGGAAAGAAAACAAAGAATTGTATGCAAATTATCGAGAATCAAGAATAGAAACCTACACCAAAATAAGAATACCAACAGAATTAAGAGAATAATTCTACCCCTTCACATTCCCAATCGGTTTCAACGCAACAACTCTGCGCGTAATCCCTGCTTTCTCAAGCGCATCAACCACCTCATCCACATCTTTATACGCTTTGCCCGCCTCCTCTGCAAGTCCCGACATCGTCACCGCATGAACATAAATTCCTCGTTTCTCCATATCTTTCTGCAACTGATCTCCTCTAACTTCCCGCTTCGCCTGCGCCCGACTCATTGTCCGTCCTGACCCATGCGCCGTCGAACAAAAAGTCTCCTCGCTTCCATCCATTCCCGCAAGTAAATACGACCCCGTCTCCATCGACCCGCCTAAAATAACTGGCTGCCCATACTTTCTATATTCAGGAGGTAACTCTGCCGATCGATTTGGTCCAAATGCTCGCGTTGACCCTTTACGATGCACAACTAACTCTTTCATTACACCATCAATTTTATACTTCTCAACTTTTGCAATATTATGCGCCACATCATACACTAGTTTCATCCCTAACTCCCGCGCATCTTTCCCAAATATCTTCGAAAACACTTCTCGAATTCGATGCGTAATCACTTGCCGATTCACAAACGCCATATTCGCCGCACACGCCATCGCTCCATAATAATCTTGTCCTTCTTTAGAATTAAACGGCGCACAAGCTAACTCTTTATCTAACACCGCAATCCCATATTTTGGCATCACATCTAAAAACACTTTCAAATAATCCGTTCCGATTTGATGACCAAAGCCACGAGAACCACAATGCACCATAATAACTATCTGCCCAACTTTCGTAATCCCAAACGCCGCCGCCGTCTCCGTATCAAAAATCATTCCCTCACGCACTTCCTGAATTTCAAGATAATGATTTCCCGATCCCAACGTACCAATTTGATCAAACCCTCGCTTCACAGCCTTATCTGACACTTTCGATGGATCAGCAAAAGTGATACATCCATGATCTTCAATATGCTCGATATCTTCCGGCCATGCATACCCATTCTTCACACACCATTGCGCACCCTCTTTCATCACATTTCGAAACTCCTCTTTAGAAATCTTCACAAAACCCTGACAACCTACTCCTGCTGGTACCGCTTTATATAACGAATCAACAATTTCTTTAATTCGCGGCTTCACCACATCCGCAGTTAAATTAGTAACAATCAGACGCATGCCGCAATTTATATCAAAACCAATCCCCCCTGGCGAAATCACTCCCCCCTGCGCTGGATCAAACGCCGCAACGCCGCCGATAGGAAAACCATATCCCCAATGACCATCCGGCATACAATACGCATATTTTTGAATCCCCGGAAGACACGCCACATTCGTCAATTGATTAAATACGCCTGCATCCATTGCTTGTATGATTCCCTCTGTCGCATACAACCGTGCCGGTACATTCATTCCTTGCTTATACGAAATAGGTAACTCCCAAATCGCATCCGATACTTTTATAATCAAAGCCGGTGGCCCCATCCGCTGATTTTGTGACTGTTCATCTTCCATAATAACTATTGCAACCCAACCATTTCTTTATAAATATTTCGTCGAAGAATCAACAAAAGAAAAACCAAACAGAAAAGAGGAAACAAGATAAACAGAAAATTATAAAAAATATCAAAAGAACAATAACAAAACCCTACTTCACTCGCCCATACCTATCCGCATACCGCACAATATCATTCTCATCATACTTTCCAAATGATAACTCTAGCACCTGCGCTGTTTTTCCACCCAAATTTTCTAAAGAATGTACCATCTCAACTGGAATAGATAAACTTGAACCAGTAGATAAAGCTACTTTTTCTAAATTCCTAACCGTATCCTCCACCGCATCATACTTTTGCCCAACATACGCCACAACCTCACCTTGTAGCACATACCAAAACTCACCGCGAGAAGTATGACTTTGAATCGACAACTTTTGTCCAGCACCAACATCCAACACTTTTAACGTTAAACTATTCTCATCCACACCTAAATCCGCATATAATGAACGCCCACCCGTACGCGCAGGAAAAGAAAATTCTAAAACAGTACTAATTTCAGAACTCTTATTAGCCAATGCCCCCGGAAATCGTTTCGGAATAATAATATTTCCCCCTCTCTCTTTTAGATTAAACTGATTCAGATTTTTAATATCTAAATTATCGATATCCATCAACGGCGTTCCACGATACGCCACAACATCTTTCCCACCTAAAAGATAAAAATAATGATCATGTTCAAACACCGTAGGACCAAGTACTTTTTCAGACAAAAGTTCTAACACTTTAAACTCTAACGCGTTGCCTCTCATATCAATATTCGAACAAAGAAGCGTATAACTACCCCATGGACGCAATTCTGTGACTGTTGTCACATCTTTACATATATTCTTTTCTTGTACCATTATAACTCTTCAATAAAAACCTATTATAAACTTTATGACACAAAAATCATTTTTGCAAACACCCAACAATATCCTCAACCCCATCACACATCCATCACGCCCAAACACTTGCTTTTCACAACCCTTAAAAATAAACCCCTCCCAAAACTCATCCATGCTCACCCAACGCGAACTCCTTCGTAAATCAGCCCATATAATAATCGGCATCCTCACTATCCTCGCCTACTACTTCGAACTCATCCGCCCTTTAACCCTCTTCCTCTTCTTAATCGTCGGCATCCTCGCCAGTTTTCTCTGCAAACGCACCTATCTTCCCTTCTTCAGCCCGCTGCTCGACCAATTCGAACGTGAACCCCAGCGAAAAACTTTTCCTGGCAAAGGCATGATTTTCTTCTTCATCGGCACACTATTAGTCATGCAGCTCTTTCCAAAAGACATCGCCCTCGCCGCAATCGCTATTCTCACTTTCGGCGATTCTCTTAGCCATATCATCGGCGAGAAATACGGAGAAATCAAAAACATCTTCAACGGCAAAAGCAAAAAACTCTTTGAAGGAACATTAGCCGGCATCTTTGCAGGCTTCCTCGCCGCTCTTCCCTTCGTCGCTTGGGAAGAAGCTTTTCTCGCCTCCCTCTGCGCCATGATCGCTGAAGTCATCCAGATTGATTTGAATCAAAACACGTTAGACGACAACATCATCATTCCGCTCGTTGCCGGCACCACAATCTATCTTTTACGTCGCTATATACTTCTTATACTTTAAAGGAAATAACACAAATTTTGTCTCAAATAAGTAACAACACACAAAGACTATGTGGGGCGGGGGGGGGGGGGGGGGGGGGGGGGGGGGGGGGGGGGGGGGGGGGGG
>CAYSCV010000035.1:0-13173 GCA_964429715.1 uncultured Methanosarcinales archaeon | reverse complement strand
TAAGATAAATTGGCAACTAAAAGATATCCTAGTGAGCTACTTCCATACACGGCAATCTTTCCGGTTGGAGATGATGATTGGATGGCACGATAGGCTGCGGTTGAAGGTTCAGCTAGAGCTCCTAGAAGGGGAGAGATATTGTCTTGTATGGGAACAAGAAAAGATTCTGGATATACGAGGTGTGTTTGGAGTAAGCCGGGGGCTCTACTTCCGATGAGTTTTCCTTCTAAACAGTAATTTGAATCACCTGTTTGGCAATTTGTACAGTTTGAGCAATGTTGGAATGAGATTATCGACACACGTGTGCCTGGCTGAAGCTTCCCATTGGATTTATAGATTATACCACTTCCTTCATGTCCAGGAATGATGGGGTAGCGTTTTAGTTTCTCTGGGGGGACCATGGCTTTACGGTATTTACCTTCCATGTGGCACAAACTCACCGCATCCATTTTTATGATGTGATGTTCGGGAGGAATTTGGGTAATTTGATCTTCTTTTTCTTTAATTTGGCAATATTGGTTAGCTTGAGCTGGTTGCTCAAAATAAAATTTTTTTACTGGAATAAAATTTGTTAACGTAAGAGTATCGTTTCTCATTTTTCCACCTATTATTTGCTGGTGCGCACCTGCGCTTTTTTAATAGTTGCTCTATCCCTATTGTTTTTAACGACGATTTATAAATGTTATCTAATTGAGATTTTTTTTAATATACCAAAAATTAAACACTCTCTAAACACTCTCAGATTTGGTTTGTTTTAGCAGTTGTTCTGCTATTCGTACGTCTTCTTCATATGTGATTTTTAGGTTTGTACCATTGTAATCAATAAATTTTCCTTTAAACTGCGGATAAAAATTAAACACTTTGGGGGTGAATTCAGGATTTACTATTTTAATAAACTCTTTATTCTGGTAAATAGAATAAATGGTTTGATACTCAATAATTTCCGGACTTATAGAGAGTCTAAATTTGTCTCGGTCTTCTCCGCGAATAACGCTGTTATCACTACTATGCGGATGAATGGAAAATAAAGAATCGGTAATACGTTGACCGGTGAGTACATATTTGATTTCAGGATCTTTTTGTATTTCAATGAGACCATCTTTAATAAGCGAATGATTGACGAATGGACGAACAGCATCAATGAATACTACATATGTTGTATCTGGAGGACAGGCTTCAAGAGCTTTCATAACAGTTTGGTTACGTTCATTAGCTCCGATTACAAATTTATCAACACCTTGTATTATTTCTGTGATTTTTTCTAAATGTTTTATGTTGGAATAATTTGGGGGAAGGGTACAAATAATGTAATCAATATCAGCTTTTCGTAAAGCATCGATGGGGTATTGGATAATCATCTTATTATTGAGCATTACAAATTGTTTTGGAATGGTTGCTTTAAACCGTTGACCCATTCCACTTCCTAATATAATTCCTACTGTTTTCATATGATCACTTTTTTCATAGTATTCTTACATTTTTGAATGAAATCATTTTTAAACTTTTCGAATTGTTGATTCTTTATATTGTTTTAGTATGGCAGTGGTTATAGTTTTGGGAAGCCATTGTTCTAGTGATTGTTGAGGAATGTTCTTTTTTTTGAAAAGAGTGATTTGTTGTGTTATGATTTGATGTAGTTCTGTACTGTTTCCTGGTGTAAATAAGATATCTGAAGATGTGGTGAGTTCAGGTATGGCGCCGATATTTGAGGCGATGACGATTTTATTTGCGGCATGGGCTTCGATGGGAATTCGACCAAATGGCTCAGGCCAGATGGAGGGGAAGAGGATGAGGTTGGCGTTTGCATAGAGAGCAGGGATTTGTTCATAAAGGACAGGAGGATGGATGGCGGCGTTAAGATTATTTGTGGTGATGTAGGTTTGAAGTTGTGGTTTCATGATGCCGTTGCCGTAGAGGTTGAGATGGTAGGTATTTGGGTTGATTTCTTTGAGGGCTTGAAGGAGGATGTGCGGGCCTTTTGATTTGATCAATGAGCCAAGGTAGAGGAGGCGAAGGGGTGGGGTGGCAGTGGGGTAGTTGGGCGATGAAGCGGTGCGATGGTTGGATGGTTGGGTGGTTAGGCTGCTCGATGATTTTTGGTTTGCTTGTTTGAATGGTGCGATGTCAAGTATATTTGGGATGATTGTGCTTTGAAGGTTTTGTTGTTGCAGGAGGTTTTGGACGTATTTACTGATGGCGATGAGATGGCAGTGTTGTAAGGCTTGGTTGCGTTGGTAGTAGTACTGGTATGTTACTAGCAAGAAGAGGGGGTTGTATTTGAGGTACCAAGCGTTTTTCATTTTGCCGATTTCGGTGCAGTGGGATTGGCAGGTGAGGAAATTAGAAAGAGTGCATTTAACGGTGCAGGGTTGTTTTTGTTTGTACCAGCGGTCGCCTTTGGGACAGAGAGCGGGGTAGCTTTCAATTGTGGCAAATAAAGGAAGGTGTTGGTTACTTTTTTTGAGGTGTTGTTTAAGTTTTTTTGCAGCGATGATGGTGCCGCCAATGAAGTGGATGATATCAATTGGGTGGTTTTGCTGCTCGATGATTTTTTTGGTTTGTTTGATAATCGAGCGTTTAAGGAGGAGGAAGCGGGAGAGGTTGCCGAGAAAGGAGGAAGGTGAGGAGCCGGTGTTGAGGCGGCGGTAGATGGTTATGTTAGGATGGATTTCTATTTCGGAAAGGTTGGGTGAGGGAGAAGTAAGGATGGAGACTTTGATGTTTTCGGTGTTAGGGTTTGTTTGGTTATGATCGGCTAAAGCTTGGGCTAGTGTGGCAAGGTTAATTTCGCCGCCACCCATGATTACAGGGGGGTAATATTCAGATATAAAGAGGATGTGCATGTTGTGTAAAAGACGAGAATGAGGGTTTATAAGGGTTGTGGTAGAGAGGTAGGGGTTTGTTTTTTTTCTTTGAGATTGTTATAAATCTTGAGATACTTCTCTACACTGTCATCCCAATTAAATTGTTTTAATGGTTTCTGCCAGTGTTTATTTTTGGAGATGAGAACTACTTTTTCTGCGAGGTCGAGGACGTTTTTACTTTCAAACATATGGTATTTGCCGGAGATGACTTCGGGTAGAGAGCCGGCGTTGCTAATAAGGGTGGGTATGCCTAAGGTGTTTGCTTCAATTGCAGTGTAGCCGAAGCCTTCAGCTACGGAGGGGACAATGATACAATTTGCGGTTTTGAGGTATGATTTTAGTTCTTGGTGCGGTACGGAGGTGAGGATGGTGCTGTGATTTTGTAAAGAGTGTTGGTTAATTAATGTGAGGAGTTGGTGGTATTTCTGCGGATATTTGTCTACGGAACCGAGAAGGAGCATAAGATGGGCGTTGGGAATTTCTTGTTTTATTTTTGGAAATGCTTGAATAAGATATTCAAAGCCTTTGGATGGGCCAGGGCGACCATAGGCGAGGCAGACATATTTGTCTTTGAGATTGTGTTTTTCTTTGAGTTGTGTGGTGTCTTTTTCTGAGATTGTTTTAGGATTCCAGAATTTGTAGTCTAGGCCGTTATAGATGGTGGTGATTTTGGTTTGGTCAATTCTTGGTTTGTGTTTGAGGAGGTTGGATTTGGTTGCGTTTGAGACGCAGATGTAGTGGTCAAATGGGAGAAGGTAGATGCAGTGTTCGAGAAGGTTATGGATTGTTGATTTGAGTTTGCCAAAGCCGGTGATGTCTTGCCACTGGTTGATCCAGACTTCATGAACGGTTAAAGCGACGGGTTTATGGGTGAGTTTAGCAGCTAGCCAGGCGGGAAAGGCGCCATTAAATGTGGTAGTTTGGATAATATCATGTTGTTTGGCGAGTTGAATGGCTTTGGGAATGGAGAGAAATGTGAAGAGGTAGCGGGAGTGAAAAGAAGGGATACGATGGATTTGAACATTATTGATGATTTCTTTTTTTTCTGTGTCTTTCAATTGATGGGTGAGAACGGTTGAGGTGTGTTGTGTTGCGGTATAGCGTTCGGCTAAGTTTTTAAATACAACTTCAGCACCACCATAATGTGGTACATAATTTTCACAAATAAAGAGGATTTTCATAGTCTATAAAATCAGTAGAAGAGGGGGTTATAAAACTAATGGTGTTTTTGTTCAGGTTTTTTGTCGGCGTGTTCGATTGCTTCTTGGCGGACGTAGTGTTCTAGTTTTTTTTCCATTTTTTTGACGGTGCTGTAATTGTAAAATCCTAAGCCGAGAAGGACGAAGAAGCCGAGGACGACGAAGAAGTCTAAACGGCGGTAGAAATTTAATGGCGCAATGATGGGGTCGAGAATGTTAGGGATAATAGCAACGGCGATGAGGGTAAACCATGTACCAAACCACATGCCTAATTCTACTGAGGTTAGTTCTTTGCGTTTATATTTTACAAATGTGAAATATAACATGGCAGCGCCGAAGATGACGCCTCCAAATTGTATCCAAAATGTTGTGGTCATGGGATGTGTTGTATTATATGTTTATTTTTTTAATTTTTTATTTTAATAGTTTTGATCCAATCATTTTTCCGACAATGGTTATGCCATCAAAAATGGTTGTGCCTTTATATTTGTCATTATAGATGGTTTGAATGGGGTGTTGAATATATTTTAATTTTTGTTTTCCTGCGCGAATGGTCATTTCGGTTTCAACAAAATAATCTTGGGCATCCCAGCGAATTTTTTGATATGCTTCTTTGGTAAAAGCACGGTAGCCACATTGGCTATCTTCAATATTGATGTTATGAAAAAAGTGAAGGGTTTTATTTATAAATTTATTGCCAAAGCGCATGACAAAAGGCATTGATTGGGGCATGTTTCGTGTGCCAAAGACGATGTCGTGAGTGGTTAGGGCGTTAAGAAGTGAGGGTATTTCTTTTGGTTCATGTTGGCCGTCAGCATCCATGACAACAAGATGGGTGGCGTCTTGTTGAATGGCGTATTCGCAGCCGGTTTTCATGGCGGCACCTTTGCCGAGATTGACTTTATGTGTTAAGGTGATGGCACCGGCTTGTTTTGCGAGTGTTGAGGTTTGATCGGTTGAGCCGTCATCGACAACGATAATGTTTTGGCAATATGGTTTAGTGTTGTTGATTACAGTGGTAATGTGTTTTTCTTCATTGCGAGCAGGGATGATGATGTAGGGATTCATATGATGATTTTTTGGTAGAATGGTTTTATAAGGGTTGTGAAAGAAAAGAGGTGAGAACGAGGTTAATCTTTGTATTTTTAATGATATTTGAGTGTGTTTAACGATTCGATTTTATGTTGATTGATATATTGTTCTAATTTTCTTTTTAGTCTATTCTTTCTGCGTAACGTGTTTCTATCTTATATTTTCCATCTGGCTGTTGTTCAAAGTATATTAATCCTGCTTTTGGTTTTCCGGAATTGAACATGTTGTACAACATATTTTTGATCTCTTGATCTAAATTGTTAGGATGAATTGGTGCTATATTGTAGGATGCATTAGTAAGATATACATTCTCAGACACAAGATTATCCAAACTTCTTTTTGGTTTTCCTTTTGTCATATTATTTTTTTGTCTATTAACTCGTTCGTTTTTCTTTGACATAAATGATATGGTAGCCAAATTGGGTTTTAATCGGGCCGGAGATTTCTCCAGCATCTAAGCCGAAAGCAACGTTTTCAAATTCGGGGACCATGGCTCCTTTGCCAAACCAGCCGAGATCGCCATCATTGTTCTTTGAGCCGGGGTCTTCAGAATATTTTTTAGCGTATTGGGCAAAGTTGTCTTTTGTGATGGATTTACGAATTGTTTTTGCAAGAGCAAAAGCTTCAGTTTCGTTACGTGCTTGAGTGCTGATTAAAATATGAGCGGCATGACTCTCTGGTTTTGGTAGGAAGTATATTTTATTTTGCTGTTGGCAGTTGTAGTCGATAATCCAGGTGATGATCTTGCCGCCGTTGAGGTTTTTGTCTTCATGGAATTTTTTGAAACAAGTTTGTCCATGACCATTAAAGAAATATAATTTAGTAAATGTACTTGCAGCGATGGCAGGGTCGGCGACCAAACTAACAAAGTTATTTCCTTCAGGGAGAAGAATGATGGAAATTGGAACTGTTTTTCCCGTAAATTTCTTTTCTTTTACTCCTTCTCTATCAGCATAGACAATAGAAGTGGGAACTATTTCTTCTTTTTGACCGGGTTGGCCAGTTTTAAATGATACATTCATTGTTTGTACATCGATTGTTACTAATGCATTTCCTTCTCTTGTTTGAATTGGGCAGGAAAGGGTGTTATTTGGTTGCGATTGACAGTTTCCTATGCCGGAAAGATAAGAAGGCCAACCGGCAATCCATTGGTCAGCGGGAGTGGTTTGAATTTCTGCATGAATTTTATCTGCTTCTTCTGCCGTAAGGTTAAAGTGGGTGGTTAATAGTTTGATTGCTTCTTCACGGGTTAATTTATTGGTTTGTTGATACATGACGGCTTTTTTAAAGTTCCAGGTGCCAAAATGACTCCAGACACCGGCTTTACCAACCATGTCTTCTGAGGTGATATAATAATCAATGGGGGCGTCACAATGAGTATATTTGAGAATTTCTGCGCTGTCTTGTGTATTGAATTGATATTTTTCTTGAAGTGTTTTTTCAGCTTCTGTTTTTGATTGAAGAATTAGTTCATTTAATAAATCAATTTCTTGGTATGTATTATTTAATTTACTTTGAGGATTTTTGGTGGTTATTTTATCTAGGGTTTCAAAAGCGTTATTTTGTCCGCAGTTGAGCATGCGAATTATGCCAGCGGTTTCTTTTTCATTACTTGCGGCAAGAGATTTACCAACCCAATATGCATCATATCCTATTTGGGTTCCACCATCAAATGTAACCGGGCGATCTGCTATGGCTTTAAACCAATGGCCAAAGTCCCACCAAGAGGTTATTACTATATTCTTTGGTGCATCTGTGTTGATTTTATGTAATGTGTTATACCAGCCGTCATTCATACCGGGAATAGAGTTAAATGCTTGACTGTAGCCTGATTTCATTGGTTGGATGAGGAGCAGGCAGAGTACGAGGAAGATGACGGTTTTAGTTACGAGGGCATTTAACTTGAGTTCTTTGCTGATCCAGGAACTTGCGTAGTGCCAGGCGAAGCCCATAAAAGCGCCAAGAGAAATGGAGATGACAGGGGTGACTTGAAGAATGAAACGGACACCTTTTGTTGTTGCCCACATTGAGGCAATGAACCAAAGTGCAAGGAAAAAAGGAGTTTTAATATCATATTTTTCTGTGCCATGTGTTTGAGTTTCAGTTTTTCGCCAGAAGGTGAGGAAGATACCGATAATAGCAAGGGCAAATAAAAGTCGGCCGTCAAGTTGTTCGATGACTTTTTCAAATGAGGAGACGTTGAGTTCGGCGACAGTTGTGCGGATATTTGGCCAGTAGGAGTATACACCTACGGCTTTGAGGTTGATGAATCCAACTGAACCAAAAAATATCCCTTTAAATATGTTAAATGAGGTAAGTAAGGTGACAAATATGCCAGACGTGACAAGGTAGGTTATCAAAAGGGCAAAAGGGGCAATGAGTACTTTTTTAATGTTCTGCCATTGAGTTATAGCAAGGTAGACAATATATATCCCTAGTGTCGCAAGAATAAAATCTGAGGTGTACCACCAGCCAGTCCAGGCGAAGGCAAATAATCCTGTGGCGAGGCCGGCGCAGGAAATCCAGAGGAGTTTATGTTTGAGTTGCTTTGTGTCAAGTGCAGCAAAAAATAACCATGCAATTAACATGGGGAAAAAAACGGCATAGACGTCGGTATCAGAGCTTTCACCGGTGGTTCGGGCGACGAAGAAGGCGGAAACGGCGATAAGCAGGGCGGTGAAAAATCCTCCCACGTTATTTTTAGTGATGATTCTGCCGATAAAAAAAGCGGGGATGACCGTTAATGCGGCGAAAACAGTACCGACATAAAAAAAAGTGGCCATGACGGGCATGGTTGTAAAGAAATTGATTATTCTATGGATAATAGCTCCGGCAACGGGATGTAAGTTCCATTCTTGTTGACGTCCGAGAGGGGCGACACGGTTCATGTCCCAGACGGTTCCATCGGCTCTTTTTTCAGTACCGGGGAAGCCGTTTTTTAAGGTTAAATCGGTTTGGCGGTAGTAATAATAAGGGTCGATTCCGAGAAGATATAAATTTCCTTGATCATCTTTAAATTGATTTCGATATTGCTGTGATAATTGGGTTACTTGGAGTTCTACTTGTTGTTTGTTTGTATTATAAAAGTTAGTCCATTCTTTTTGGATTAATACATTTTTATTTTGTTGGGGGAGATTGGGATATTGTTGGTTTATTTGACCTGTAATTTGATTTTCGTAATATTTGTAGACTGTATTTTGCGCCCAATCATTGGCGATAGGTAAACGCTGAGGCATGGTTCGTAAGAAAACGGAGAACGAGATGGCAATGAGGATACAGATAACTGGAATCAGCCAGGTTTTATGGGTCTGCCAGAATGATTTGAATGAGGCAGTGTCAAATGAGATATCCTCTTCTGAGGTTGTGGTTTTAGGTTCTTGATGTGAAGAAGGATGAGGATGGCGAGGGGTGGAGTGATGGTCTGGTTTTGATTCTGAGCTGAAGAATTTTTTTATTTTGGATGTGAATTTTGAAAAGTCAAAAACGACTTCGTCTTCTGTTAGTTTTTGTTCCGGAGATTTGCTATTATTTGTCATAATTTTTATTTGGAGGGGGTCTATTTATAAAATTTGTTGTGATGGAAGCAAGGTGAGATGAAATTACGTAAGAAGATTGAAATTTAAACATATTACATTTCGTCACTAATCAAATACAATATGTCGTCTGTGGGGTGGCGGTACAATTCAGCGTTGAGACGTTTTTGGTCTAAGATGTGGCCGATTAAACCGATGCTTCTGCTAAGAGCGAAGAGGGCGTTGAGGTAGCCGATAGTTATTATTTGATTGATTTCTTCTTTCGTGAATTGGTTGTTTGTGGTGAGAGCATCGAGGAAGCAGACGGCGAGGCAGCCATCTACATTTAGAATAAGGTTCTCGGCTTTTTCTAAAGTGATTTTTTCGATGGCGAGGGCGTAGTTGAGATATGGTGTTTTTGAAAAGTTGGTTGTCGTATATTGTTTGAGGAGTTCAACGCGTTTATCGGGATTGCGTTTTGATTTTACACGATGGCCGATGCCGGGAATGAGATGGCTTTGTTGTTTCATTTGTTCTACAAATTGTTCTGCAGGGGTGTTGTTGTCACAAGCTTGTTTGAAATATCTTGCGGCGTCGTCGATGGCACCGCCAAATCTGGGACCGATGGTCAATAAGCCGGAGCAGAGGGAGGAGATGATGTCTTTACCGGCTCGGGCGGTGACGATGGAGTTATGGGCGCCGGAGACAGCGGGTCCGTGGTCGGCGCAGATTATAATTGCGAGTTCGATTAGTTTGGTGAATTGTTTTGGGAGTTGTTTTTTGAACCACAACAAAGAGATGATGTCGCCAATGCTTTGATTTTGTTCGATGATGGTTGAGATGGGAATCGTTCCGTATGTTGGTTCTTCGCCGATGTCGGAGGAGATAGTGGTTGTGAAATTTGTGGGTTTACGAATAAGGTTTTGTTTGAGGGCTTGATGATAGTCGAGAGGGAGTTGGGGAGGGGGTAGTTCTGATGCAATGATTATTGTTTTATTTTGGACGAGGGTGTTAAATGTACTTTTGATTATAGTTTCGAGTTGTTCAAATGAGTCGGGAACGATGATGCCGGCTTGTTTGAGAGCGAGGTTTTTGGCTTGGGCGGATTCTTCTGAGTTTCCGGCTTTGGCGCCGGCATGGCCGAATTGGACTTCCCACGGAAAGATTTTTGCAGAGATACCGGGAACAAGCATGATTAATGGTTTGGTAATTTTGTGTTGTTGTTTTGCTGTTATGATGTCATATTCTTGCTGGCCGCCGATTTCGCCTAAAGCAATGATGAGTTTGATATTTGGATTTGCTTCAAAACGAAGGATGTGGTGGAGAAGGGTGGTTGCGGGATATGTGTCGCCGCCGATGGCGATGCCTTCGTAGATGCCATCGGTTGATCTGGCAAGGATGTTGAACATTTCATTGGTGATGCCGCCTGATTTGCTGACAAGACCGATACTGCCTGGTCGGTATAATTTTGCTCGGATGATATTGTCGTTTGTGCCGCCGCAATTGGCGATGCGAAATTTGCCGGCGGTGATGCCACCAACAGTTGAGGGGCCGATGATGGTTTTGCGAGGGGATTGGGGATGAGAATGGTTGTATTGGTTTTGAATTGTGATAAGTTCACGGGTGTGGTGTTCGGGCATGCCTTCTGCGACAATGATGATGGTGTTGATGGTTTTTGCTTCGATGGCTTGCTTTGAGGATTCATAGGCGGAGCGAAAGGAGGAGAAGTTGATGAGAACGTCGGTATTTGGATGGTGAGTGGTTGCTTGTTCGATTGTTTTGTAGATAGGGATGGTGATTTCTGTGGCACCGAAGAAGACTTTGTGGAATCCGGATTTACCAGGGTGGATGATGGCACAGATGCTTGGTGTTTGACGTTTACAGAGGTAATCAAAGTCGAGCATGTGTTGGATAGCATCGGCTTTTAAATTGTAGAAGAAAGCAGTTGTATCTTTGGTGAAGAGTTCATACGTTGGTTTTGGGGTTGGTTGTGTCATGTTGGTTATGTTATGGTTGGTTATGTTATGTTAAATGCAATCAGATGAATTATTTTTCATGTGTTTTTTATTTATTTTTTTCATTTTCTTATTTGTTCTGCAATCAGCGGAAACATTGCGGTCATCGCGGTTTCGGGGCCGTAGATTTGAATGGGAATTTGTAATTGTTCGCAGGTTTGTTTAATAAGTTTAAGTGCGGATTGATCATTGGGACCGCCTCTCCTTACGTAAATGGAAATGTGTTGTTCACGAAGAGGGATTTGGTATTCTGTTAGAGCTTGGATGATGCCTTTGAAGGTTTTTTCGATATCGGTGAAGTTGGCGATGGCGCCGGCGATGATAAGAATTTTGCATTTGGGATGAGGCGATTTAGTCATTAATAGTAAAATTGTTTTGGTGTATTCATATGTTTCTTGGGTTGTGGGGTTGCCGGAGTATTCACCGTAATTGGCGATTTCTTTTTCTAGACCTAATGAGACGAGGGAGTCAAGGCAGATGACACTGGCGCCACCGCCGGATAAGATATTCCAGATTCTTCCTTCTGGGTTGAGGAGTGTTAGTTTAAGGGAGGCGCCGCTATTTTCGTCAAGTGTATGGATGTATTGTTCTTCGGCGGAGATATGTTGACCGAAAGGTGTGGGAAATGTATAGTTGTGCCATTCTTGTGCGCAGTCATCCACTTGGGCGACGAGGTCGAGGAGAATGAGTTGTTGGGTGTTGGTTGTTTGGTTTTTTATGATGGTACATGGATTGATTTCTAGTGAAGTGAAGTTGTGTTGGGTGTAGAGTTGATAGAGTTTGATGATGAAGTTTGTGATGGTTGATTGATGTTCTTTTGGTAGTTTGGTTTTGAATGGGGTAAGTTGATTTTCGTTGAGGGTTTCAAGTACAGGGATGTTGAGTGAAGTAATTGTATTCCAGCGGTCTTCGATGTTAAATCCGCCTTGGGTTGAGAATTGAATCGAGTCTTGGTCGCGTTGGGAGGTGATGTTGATGTAATATTCTTCTTGGTGTGGATAGAATGGTTCGATGAGGAAATGAGTAAGGCTGTCAGTTGCTTTGTCAATGGTGATTTGTTTGTTTTGATGTTCTTTAAGCCATTCTTTTGTTTCTTTCCAGCTAGCGTTTAAGAGGATGAGGTTGTGTTGTTTGCGTTTGCCGAAAAGTTGGTCTGGTTTTGCAACAAGTGATTGGGTAAGAAGCCAGGGGTATTGTGTTGAGAGGGTGTCAAGGTTGGTTTGCGGAGTGATGAGGATGGCTTTATAGTCTAGGTTGAGGTGTTTGGCGAGGAGGTGTTTGCCATCAAATTCACGGATTTTGCGATGTGCCATTTTTAAATGGTTTTTCTCTTTGTGCTTTTAAATATTTTTTGGATTTGTGGTCTTTTTAGAATGATTTAGTAAGCTTTTTTTTTCGGAAGGTTAATAAAAATGGTGTGTTTTGGTATAATTACGCTATGGTTTCCGCAATTGTAAAAGAGAATGTGAAGTTTATGATTTCTTCTGAAGAGGGTAGTATGCGACGATTTGCGAATACGGAAAGTATGGGGGGAAATGCTTCTTTTTATAAAGGAAAGTTATGTGTTGGGGTTAATTTTTGGTTTGAACCTGCTATGGGGAAAATTATCGAATTTACAAATGAAACAGATGTAAAATATGGTAAAGGAATATTTAGATTAGAACTGCCGGGAAATAAATTAGATTTAAGTACATATAATCCTACAGAAAAAAAATATCCTCATATCATTTCATATGAAATTACTCCAGAGAGTATGTGGTGCGCACAGGCAAGCGCGGAGGCAGAAGCGGTGATTCAAGAGAGTGTGAGGTTATATAATCAATGTTGTGATGCTCTTGAGCGTAAAGGGATATTTAAATGGTGAAGAAAGAGGAGTGGAGAATTAGTATGATTTTGGAGTAGGGTTTAAAAAGAAGGACTATTTTTTAGGGCAATATGACTGTTTGTGAGATGTGTGGGAGATTTGGAGAACTGGTTACTGCAGATGTAGAAGGAGTTCCATTACAAGTATGTGCTGGTTGTTCTAAGTATGGGCAAATACGACATAAAGGTTCGACGCCGTTTCAGCATGTACGTCGTTTTTCTGCTCCGGTAAGAGAAGTGGCGGAGTATGCAGTTCGAGGAGATTTCGCATTCTTATTACGGCGGGAGCGGGAGAAACGAAAATTAACGCAAGAGGAATTTGCGAAGTTGCTGCAAGAGAAAGAGAGTATCTTTGCGAGTTGGGAACAGGGGACGATTAAGCCGTTAGTTGATACGGCGCGACGATTGGAGAAGATTCTGGGTATTTCACTTGTGGTAAAAGAAGAAATAGAAGATGCCAAATTGGATAAGTCTGGGAAGAAAGAGGAGTTGACATTAGGGGATTTTGTTAAGATAAGGAAGAGGTAGAGAGTATTTTAGAGTGTGTTTAACTTTTGTTGATTAATTTGTTCTTATTGGGGTGAAATTTTCTTTTTAGTTACTTTCTCGTCAGTATCACTGGGGGGGG
>CAYSCV010000034.1:0-13388 GCA_964429715.1 uncultured Methanosarcinales archaeon | reverse complement strand
CTCAACGAACAACTCAAAGAAAACAACCTCTCAATCCAATTCTCCAAAAAAGACCACGCCGAACTTCTCGAAAACCCTGATTCCAAACAATATCAAAAAATCATCTTAATCAACAAACAACCTTCCTTCTTCTATTACAAAAACAATAATCAAGAAATCCTCATCCCTACTTTAAAACTCCTCCAAACCCACCCCTCCCTATTAAAAACCATCACAATTGACATGAACGCCATAAAATTCATCATCAACGGCGCCGACATCATGCGCCCCGGCATCACAACTATCGACGACAACATCCAACCATCCCAGTCAATCTGCATCATCGACCAAACTCATAAAAAACCATTAGCCATCGGCATCTCACTGCACTCAACTGAACAACTCCGCTTATTAACAACCGGTAAAGTAATCAAAAATATCCATTTTGTAGGAGATGAACTGTGGAAATTAGAAATAAAATAAGACAAATCATTGATATTTTCAATACCAATCGTAGGGCTGACGAATGAACGCCATACTTGAAGATCACGCCTAAGATATTGGCACCGCAACATTTATAAATTCCATTAAACTGGAACAATCATTCCACAAAAGAGGAATTATTACTTCAAAAACCGTAACACAAAATGCTGACCAAAGAATACACTATCCTTGAACCATTTACCAGAGAACTATGGCAACCCCTCACATTTAAAGAAGTCAAAAAACTCTCCTGTAACCGCTCTGATAATTATGTACACACCACTCTCAAACACCTCGTCAAACAACATATTTTATCCGAGAAAAAAATAGGGAATAACATAATATATTCTATAACTAAAACAATATTTGCTTTAAACCTTATCGGCTTTATTACCGAATACAAAACAGAACAAACAAAACATCTTCCTCACAAAAATATCCAAAAAATCCTAAACAAAATTAAAACCTCTTTTTATATATGTATCATCACGGGAAGCTACGCTAAAAAGAAACAAAGAAAAACATCCGACCTAGATCTTGTCATCATCTGTGACAATCAACAATCACCACAAGCCATCCTCGCTCAAATAAAACTCGAATCCGAATTAATGCATCCTGAAATTCACCCTTATATTTTCACCAAAATCCAATTTTACCAAATGCTAACCAATAACGAAGAAAACTACGGAAAAGAAATAGCCCGGAATAATCTTATCATCACAGGAGGAAAAGAATATTATACCATTTTACAAGAGGCAATAGAACATGGATTCCACGGCTAAAATATATCTGCAAAGAGCATTGAATGAAATAAGCATCGCTAAACTACTTTTTACCATCTCTGAAAATAATGAGAAGAAACAAGAATTTCAGATAGAAGAAGAAATGACATTTTATAGTGGAACCATTTCTCATAGTTATTATACCATTTTTTACGCTGCAAAAGCAATCTTACTGAGCAAAGACATCAAAACAGAAATGCCTGATGTCCACAAAAAAACATTTGAAGCATTCAAAACCGAATTTGTTGAATCAGGTATACTCGATATTGAACTTCTTAATATATATCAAAAGATGATCATGCGTGCAGAAGAATTATTGCAAATATTCAAAGATGAAAAATGGAAACGAGGTCACTTTACTTATCAAACTCTCCCGCAAGCGAATAAAGAACCTGCAGAACAATCAGTCAACAATGCTACTACCTTCTTGAAAAACATTAAAATGATAGTAGAACAAAAAAAATGATCCGCAACCTCACAAAACACGCCATCATCTCCCAAACCGAACTCAACGCCACCACCCTCTTCCGTCAAGCCCGCGGTTTAATGTTCAGAAAGAAACACAACCTCATCATGACCTTCCCCGCACCTCGTAAAATCTCGCTTCACAACTTCTTCGTCTTCTATCCTCTCGACATCCTCTTATTAAACGAAAACAAACAAATCATCGAAATAAAACACAACTTCAAACCATCCACATTCTACAAAGCAAAAGAACAGGCAAAATATGTTATTGAACTAGCCCATAGAAATAATAACTACCAGCTCAATGACAAATTAGAATTCTAACAAAATCAAAAAACAGCACCATTACATTAAATTCTAACCAAAAGTGTATACCTCATTACAACACAACCCTAAATACATCTCCCCATTTTGAGTGTACATGAAATGGAAAACAACCATAACCACACTCGGATTTCTCACCACTGTAAGCGGAGCTACACTCGCTGGTGCCTACTACAACAAAGAGATCAAACAATCTCTGACCCATATTCTTCCTGCCAGATACTCCGAATATTTCGAAAGAACATCCGCTACACAACCTGCACCGCAGCCAATTCTTGCACCAAAACCAACTCCACCTCCAATCGACTACGAAAAAATCATCAATCAGAAAGTAAATCAAGCAGTAGAAGAAAAAATCAAGCAAGCCTATGGAAAATTAGAACAAACCATAGACCAAAAAGTAAACCACAGAATCGAAGAAAACGTTAATTACCGAATTAACGCATTAGAACTCAAAGTCAACACCCCATCTTCTTCCGTAACTCTTCCCGCAAGCGCAACCCCAACACAAGAAAACAAAAGAGAAACAGGAAACAGATTTAGCCAAGCCTATGACGAAACAATCGATGTAATTAAAAAAAGAATCGCCCAACCATACCTTAAAGATATAGTTGAAAGTGCAGATAAAACAATCGACCAACATCTTCAACCAACAGACGCTGCCCAACGCGCATATAACATTACTCTAAAAAATATTGACAACTTTACTATTACTCAATTATTGAATCTAGAACAAAAAATAAGAGAAAAAGAACAAAAAGCATTATCTACGCAAGAATATTCTCAACACGCTTCAGCTTATTGTCAACAATCAATTCCTATCTTGAATCAAACCCAACTTCTCAGCATAACAAGAATATCACTACCAAAGTTATCAGAAGAAAATTACACTATAATTATCAAAGAAAAACCATTAGAATTCTGGTTAGGCAACTTAAACAAAAGTTATGGCGTGCAATTTTCTTCGCCAGACAAAGGAGGAAACTAACATGGGAATATTATCCGAAACGATTGTCTTTGTCGCGGGAGGTGCCGCTGGCTACGCTTTATGTTATAATATCCACACTGCAAAAATAGATGAAAAATCTACCTCTTCACAAGATCTCACCACCATAGAACAAAAATACAGTACCATCAACTCCCCTGAACGCGTAATTGGACCAAAAGATATCAGCATTGACTATCTTGTATCACAACCAAACAACTTTCGCGGTTTCATCTTTACGGATAACAACACCGCTCAGAAAAGCGTTCTTGCCAAAGTACAAGTGTATGGCTCATTACAACAAACACTTATGTATGTTGCCCTAGATAAAGAACTTACCCCGACGCAAATCGTTCCCATTATCCAACAAGGAAAAATATATTCCTCACCATCTTGTCCCCCCGGACAGACAGATTGGAAAAAGAAAATAAAAGACTTGTTGGAATAGACAAACACAAAAATAAGTAAAATAGATGTTTAAAAAAGAAAAAAAACGATAACAAAAATAAGAAAGAAAATAAAAAAACATGGAGGAAAATAAAATGAGTTTACTAAAAGAATTAGCAAAATATACAGTAGGAGCAGCAGTAGGATTAGGAATTGGGTATGGAGTCTTTAAAGCAGACGTTAAAGACTGTAAAGCCATCTACCAAGCAGAATTGGCCGCATTTGACACAACCTATAAAGATGTCCAAGTTCCGCAAGGCGTCGCCTCTGCCAAAGACTTGTCATTAGAATATGTTGTAGCAAAGGACGCAGGCTTTCGTGGCTTAACTGTCAAAGACAGCATTAGCGGTAAAACAGGAATCGTTACCAAAAACACCATGTTTGGTGGCAATGTCTACAGCATCGCTTTCCCTGACGGCTTTGACGCAGCATTTAAATCACCAACCGCAAAAATGGACATCCAGCCCCAAGTCCAAGTCTATAAACCTTAAGACAGAACATAAAAGAACCAGATAGGTTATAGACATTATTTTTTTTATTTTTTAAATATAATGAATTCGAACTAGATAGCAGAATGTAAAAAATAATCTCACCTGCACACTTAACAAATTACAAAAAAACACAAAACGGAGGAAATCATTATGGCAGACGGAACAGACACATACAACACAGAAAATAAAACAGAAGAAAGAACATTAGAACAATTAACAAAAGAACACAGCCAACGAAGAACATTTTTATCAGGCTTGATTGAAAAAGTAACCGGAAGAGAAGAATACACAATGGATAATATGAAGAAAATAACTGAGAAATATGATAACAAACTTGCACAAGCCGGAATTAATGCAGAATATGTTCCTGATATAGCTAAACCTTATTGGATTCGCCTTGTTAATATTGTAAAAAATCCAGAAAACAGATTCAAAGATGCAAAAAAAGGACTTGATACTTACATCACCGAACTAAAAGGATTAGAAGAAGATATGACTACAGAATTATACGGTACCGGCTACACCTCTTTACAAAATGAACCAGGAGGATTATACGGCAAAGTCATGGAATTAGGAGGAACTCGTCAAGAATATGCTAATGCTATCGTAGAACTTGAAAAAGAATGCAGTGGAACAAATATCAGAATTGATAGCCTCAAAGAAAAAATCAAGACAAGTTCCACCCCAAGTGAAAAAATAAGTTATAATAAAGAAATTATTCGATTTAAATTCGATCAAACAACGTACGAAAAACACAAAAGAGATTTGATTGGAAAAATCCGTGGTGTCGACTTAGAGATAACAAATACTAAAGAAAACATGAAACAACTTGAAGCATTTCAAGCATATGTTAACAGTTCAATTGGTAAAGCTGACGAAGTTAAACTAAGTTACAACACCATGAGCAGAGATATTGATTATACCAAGAAAATTACCGAGATTATACCAAATCTGGATAAACAACTCCAATTATTTCGAGAGATTGGAGAAGCATTTCGTGATTCGAATTATAACACGCAAGTAACCGCTGCAAAAGTAACCAATTTTGAATTAAAAGTTGGAAAAAACAACAGCACAGACAGACCAAGTCCATTTGCAGATTGTGTAAAGAAAAAAGAAGAAGAAAATGAAGCAATCATGCAGCGTGTTCGCGAGATAAACGAAAACCCAATGGGGGATATCTTTGATAATTAAAAATAGATTAACTTTTTTTTAATTTTTTTTATTTTAGTAAAGAGAACTCAAAAAGAGAAAATAGAGATAAAACAAAAATGGTATAGGACTAAAAATATGATAAGCCTAGACACTAAATTAATTGAACAAGAATCATATACTGTTCTTAAGTTTAAAGAAAGATTCGAATTAAAGAAAGTGGTCCAAAACTACTGCCTAAAAAAAGATGAAGAAAAAATATTGCAAAGTTTAAAAGATTATATCGTAACCCAGCATATAATATATAATAGACTGAAAGAAACAGAAGATAACTACACTGCTTTATTATACGCAACATATTTTAGCACATCATATGCTTTAGATACATTAGACTATAACGCTGAAGAAAATACCTCATTTTTTAAAGATAAAAAAATTGATTTTAAAAAGAATTTTCCCACTCCCGCAAATGATTCCCTTGAAATTCTTATTCGATCAATAGAAGAAACTCATCCCATTCCCTATTTAGAATCATTAACTTCTTCATTTTTTTTCTGGCTTTGCACCTCAAGCCTAGAAGAAATTTCAGATCTCAAAAAAGAAGAGCATCCGCAAATAGAAATAAAAAACAAACAATACACTGTGGATGTTTCAAAATTATCAAAGAAAGAAGATAAAAAAACAAATTTTGACTTATCGCGTTATTCCTCATCTTCACCCCCAAGAAATAAAGAAATAAAAAAACAAGATGTAAATTCACCAACAACAAAAAATATACCTCCGCAGCCAACAGATGAAAAATCATTGCCCTCAGAAACATTCATTCATGGCCATGAAAACGTCAAAAAAGAATTCAAAAAAATAACGACTATAATCAAAGATCGAGATTACTTTACAAAACTCCTACCCGCAAGAGAACTCTTTCACAATTACCTTCTTGTAGGCCCACCTGGCACCGGAAAAACTACATTAATCAACACTCTCGCCCAACAGTGTGGCTTAGAATTCCGCAGCATTCCTTGCGCAGATTTATGTAGTAAATACTTTGGTGAGAGCGCCGCTAATATTCAAGAAATCTACACCCAAGCCAAAAATCTCATTGAAAAAAATAACGCGCTAGGAGTCATCCTCTTCTTTGACGAATTTGATCAAATCGCCGGTGCCCGAGGCAACTCACCAAATGATCGCGAACGAAACTCGTTAGTCACCACTCTCAACACTAATCTCGACGGCACAAATAGCACTGCCGGCATTCTTACATTTGCTGCAACAAACGTAGAACAAATTATTGACCCTGCTCTTCTTACTCGATTTCAAAAACTCTACGTTGGCTACCCTGAAACCAACCAAGCCCTCATTGCCATGCACCAAACCATCATCCAAAAAATCGAACACTACGCCAAACAACATAACCCCAACCAAACACTCTTTGGAGATATTGATTACGCACAAATTCTGTCCTTCTCCCTAACAGATGAACGCTACAAATCTGGTCGTATCATAAATCGCATACTCCAGAACACCGCATTAGAAAAAGTACTTACTTCTTATCCTTCCCCTCCTTCACTAATTACTACCCAAGATTTAGTTCAAGAATATCGCAAATATGATCTAGAACTAGGAAAAAAATATACTTTACAAAATGAACTAGGAACAAATAGTATAACTACATAAAAATATACCGCCACTAAAAAAATGAATAGATTCAAAAATATTTCAGAAGAACTATCAAATTTTTTTATTGATAAAGCAAGCATACAAAATTATCTCCAAAAAATAGATGAAAATAATTCTTTAAAAAAATTATCCCAGCCAGAATTAGAACATATTTTGAACATAGAACAAAAATGGAAATCATTTCCTATACTTAACCGAACACTTACACCCTATTTAGAAGAAATAACAACAAAAAGAATAAATGCTCTCTCAACTGAAAAATGCGATAGCAACAAAAAAGAAGTATCGACAAACGTTAATCCACCAAATATAAGATCTTCAGATATCCTCCCCACCACCGATTCTGCATCAAATTCTACTTTTAACCATTTCACTGACCATTCCCCTAATCAAAACGAATATACTTTAAACAACTTCCACCCCGCCCCCTCCTCCATCCACAACTTCTTCCAATCGCAACACATCGTCGGCGAAGAAACCAACCAAGAACTTTTAATCTACGGCACCATCGCCGGCGCCAACATCGGCATCGAAAGTCTTTCCGGCTCCGGCAAATCCGCTCTCCTTTACGCACTTCTCGAAGCATTTCCCAAAGAATCATACTGCATCATTCATCAAACAACTGGAAAATCACTCTACAACAACCCAAAAGCCAACCACGCCAAATATTGGGTAATCCCTGAACTGCAAAAAGTCTTCACCCAAGACATCGAAGAAATCATCAAAAACCTCACCGAAGGCATCTCTACTACCTACACCAGAACCAACTCCGCAAGAAACGGCATCGACTCATTCAAAATAGATAAAAAAAATATCCTCTACTCCTTCGCCATCACTAATTCCCATCTCAAACAACGCGATGAAGAATTCCACCGCCGCTTCATCATCATAAACACCGATATCTCCAAACAACAAAACAAACGTATCGTCCAAACCTTCGCCGAACGTGAATTTCAATCAGATACCACACACAACACCACTGAAAAAGAAAACCAATTCTTCCAGCAGCATATCAAAAATTGCTTTGCCAGAGAACAAGAAAACACTATTTCTTACAAAAACCCTTTCTTTCCTTTTCTTATTGAAAATCTTCCTCATGAACTAACCGGAAATATCCGCTTCCGCTCCGCTGTAAAACATTTATCAACTTTAATTAAAGGTAGTACTGCTTTCTACAACTCCTCTTATTCTCACCCTTCTACAAAAGATAACCTTAATTATAGCTTTTCAACCCTATTTGAAAACCAACACACGTTATCATTATACCAATCCACTCTTATTGCCAACATCAACTGCTTTTCCGTCATTGATCAAGCCGTTCTCTCCATCATGCCAGATACAGAACCACTTGACTACCACACCATCCAAGAAAAAGTAAATGATAATTACATGATCAATACCCCGCTAGAAGAAACAATAGCCACCCTCACAAAAAAAAACATCCTTGAAAAAGACAACAATTGCTACAGAATAAATAACCCCATAGAAATAAACTTAAATTGGGAACAAGCCCTCCAACAGGCCGATCAATTAATGCAGCAAAAATACCCGCAGCATCGCGATGAATGGTCTCTAAAAACACAACAACAGTTAGAAAATATAAAATAACAACGAAATTAAAATAACTTACGAGGAAACACTAATGGCAGACGTCAACCAATATATGGAATGGTCAAAACACAGAGCAACACTAGACGAAATTATCAATTCAGAATCAAAGCTACTCCAAATAATAACATCCTCCCCTCCTTCCTCTCAAGAATTCCAAGAAACCCAACAAAAGATAATTTCAGTTCAAAACTATATCCACTCCACACAACAAGAAAGAAAAACATTCACTCAACAAGAAAAAATAAACGAATCAAAACCATCTCTCCAAAACCTCATCGATCAATTAAAAACTAAACACTCATTTTACGCCGTCTCAGAGAAAGTAATTGATTATCTATTTACATTAGATCAAAAAGAAAACATTCCAAAGATAATTAACGAATCTGTAAGATACGCCAACATCTCTTACTTTGACAAATCATTAAATTTAGGAAAACAAAATAAATTTTATATTGATCTTTCCAGATTCGAACCTTTAATCAACCAAAATATAATTAATGCCTATCTTGAAAGATATAGTAATATCTCAACCGAAACAGAACTTAAACAATTTGAAAAAGACCTGCAAGATAATATTTTCACCGCAGAAACTCAACTTCTGACAGAACTGCTTCAGAAACACAAAAAAAACATCCCTAAATCCCAACAAGAATTCCTTGCCTCCTCTTTAATTGAATACACTCTATTTAAAGATATAAAAGAAGACATAAAAAGAATAAAAAATAAACCAGCAGATTATTTTCAAGAAAAGAAAAAAATACAAGAAAAAGTTGAACAGATACAACAATTAACACAACCATTATCATTACCGATAAAATTAGAACAAAGATATATAAGTACAATAATAGAGTTAGAAACAAAAATAAATTCAATAGATAATAATCAAATAAACAGACAAGACATTTTATATCTTAAAAAAAACGCTGAAAAATATGAAGAAATTGTTATTAATGTAAAAAGAGAAATTTCTAAAAGAAAAGAAGAAATCAGTGACAAAATCATAGAAACGAAAAATACAATCTCTAATTTGATAGATACAGAACTATCTATTTTAAACCCGCGCGTAGAAGTCATTAACACTCACTACAAAGTCCTACAAAAATTATTAAGTTACGCAAAGGCAATACAAAATAATCGTACCACCCTATCTGTTGAAATTCTCGAATCAAAAATAAGACCGATAATCTTTGAATATGAAAACACCTCTCTCTCAAGAGACACCCATACCACCCCCTCACTAAAAGATCTTCCCGCTACCTACTCCCCCCTACCCCCAACATATATACCACCAACAGATAAAGTACCCCATTCACTAAACATAACTCCTGAAAAAACCACAACCACTTATGAATCATTCCCTGAATTTAACAACGCTTTAGATATACTAGTATTTTCTAACCATTATGGTATAAATAAAGATACTCCCCTCGCTAAAATGTGCCTTGCCCTCTCCGGCTACACCAAACAAGACAAAATGACCAAAACATTACTTAAAGATCGCGTAGACCTTTTCTTGGCTCAAGAAAAAGATATAATCAGCCGATCATCTGAAGAAAAACAAATTTACAACCATCTTAAACAAGCCGTAGAACTATATTTAAAATAGAAATATTAAGGCGAACCAAAATTATATTTAACTTTCATCACATTCAAAAAAAGAGAACGGAATATAGACCCTTTACCCTCTGATGGACATCTCATTACAACTTTATAATTGATAAAATTTGGAGAACCCAACGGATCATTCCTATCTAATTTATAAATTCCTGACCCAACATAATACAAAGAAAAACCTGCCGAATTTTTATCCAAAATACAGTCTTTTTGAGGTGGATCAACATCAACCATACACCCAACGCACTCCTCTCCAGATTTTAATAATATTTTCCCTTCATCAGCACTCCATTGATGTATATTGATATAAGAACCTTTATCAATTATATCAGAAATAATTTTCACATTCGCAGAGTAAGTAAAAGTATCATCTTCAAAAGAACAACTAATCGGAACATTAATATTAACCCCGGAGGATTTATCTGAAGTAGAAGATGGTAACTTAATCTTACGATCAATTTTATAAGATAAAACATATTTACTTCCGCTATTTAATGGAGACAAGATAAAAGAAGAATCTTTTTCACTCACCAAACAATTTCCTTTAGTAGCTATTTCTATATCTTTTGATTGTACTTTAAATTCACAACCATAACACATTTCACCTGATGAAAGGAAAATAGAATACTTTGACTGTGAATCTTTAGGTTTCCACATTGAAGGAAACTTTGGCAATTTTATTTCCAGTGGCATGTCAATCACTGGCTCAACAGGTTTAGCAACCGTAAATATAAACTTCTTTGAAACACTTTGCTTATCCTCACTCTCACAAATCAATTCCAAAGACAAAGGATTAGGATTATTATATCTTGCATCATTCTTTGATGGGAACGTTAAAATAATTTTATTATCTTTTATAAACTCTTTATTTATTTTTCCGCCATCCCCTATATCAAATTCACCAATTTTACAACCAATTGAATATATCCACTTATCATTTTTAACATAAGCAAACTTATAATTTAGAGTAACTATATCATCAGGAGCATATTTTTCTTTAATCGGTTCTACAGTTAGAGAAAGAGACAAATATCTAATTGAATTTATATCAAGCACTTTTTTAACAGGTACAGGATATGAAACCTGTTTCTTTACTTTCTTCTCAAGATTGCTCAAATTTACCGGCCAAACATTTCCTGGGAAACTATTCATTGAACCGATTTTAGGAACATTTTCCACACCATTTGTAGAATTAACAACAGTTTCTTGAGCAATAGTTGATACATCATAACCACCATCCTGTTGTGTTACATCTTCAGCTAAGACATCAATTGCACCAGCATCTTTCTCCACAGGAAGAACAATAGGTAAATTCAAATCATATTTTGGAATATTAATTTTCTTAACCGATTGAACCGTACTTTTACCAGTATCATTAAAATATTTATAAGCACCATAACCAATTGCAAGTGCCCCCGCTAACCCTACCACTCCAATTATAGTATTACGCACAAATTTTGAAGAGAAAATATTTTTTTTATTTTCTATTACTCCAACTTTATCCTCTAAATCTGAAACCTGACCATTAAAATATAATTCTGGAATAGAATTATCTTTTTCCATATGAGGTTGAAATTCTAATTGCGGTTTATTTTTTAAAGAATTCCCCCCCGGGACTAATCTGCGCCATAGCGGAACTCTTTCCTCCCGCTCTTTTCTCGCTTGGTAAATAATAGTATCTAGATCTAAACTCTTACTCGACGAAACAAGAGGCGTTAATTTTTTCTCCACAATTGGCACATAAGCTTTCAAAGAATCATCCCATAAATCACCAAAATATTTCTTCACAAGTTGTAAATTAGGTTCAAATCCAGAGATTGAATCAGGAATAGTACATTCAATAACTGGAGTTTGAATTTCTTTCTCTTTAGGTTTGGATATATTTAGAGAACGTATTGCCTCACCTAATTCTGTTGCGGTTAAAAAACGCTCGTTAGGATCTGAATTTGTTCCTTTTAAAATAATTTCATATAACTTATCAGTTATTTTTTGGTAAGAGGAACTTTCACACCTTTTTCCTTTTTTAAACTCTTCTTTTAATTTATGTTTAAGCGCACCAGGATTCTTTCCCATCTCTTCATTCCAATATTCGCGTAATCTTCCCGTTGCCATTAAACAAAGCAGATTAGTAATTAAATAAGTATCATAATTAGCTTGAGCTTCCACCAATTTATCAACATCAGGAGGACTATATATTACATTATGCAACACCCCTTTAGCAGAACCATAATAACTTCCCCCCACGCCTGTAACTGTTACTTTATTGTATAAATGCTTCATCTCGCCCCCATATTTACGAGCAATGCCAAAATCATTTACAATAACTTTTCCATTAACAATAAGAATATTATCTGGTGAAATATCTGCATGAAGAATACCCGCACCATGAAATGACTGAACTTGATCGACTATTTGTGTAGTATAGTTAATAATAGATTCTAAATTCAAAGCAGTATAGCCGCTAGAATTAACACCTGTTTTAAGTTTACAAGTATCTTTAAATTTATTAAAATCAGGTTCAGATAAATTTAATTCTTGTTTTAAAGTTTTACCATGATCAAGATTCATATCTTTAAAAAGTAAGAAAAGAGTATCATTAATTTCAGTAAAACCATAATAATAACTTTTATCATTTTTATTATGTGAAATGAGATGTTCCTGAACCGCTCGCTCATTAATCAGAATTTCCCGAGAATTTGTACCACTGCATTTATTAGTGTGCAGATATGTTTTAGCAAAATAACTATTTCTTTTTTCATCTTTAATAATAATGCGTGAAGTAAGCGAACCATTACCCAACATTTTATCGATAAAAATACTTTTTGTTTCTTTTGTATTTACAGGATTACCAAATTCTGAATTTCTGTCAAAAATATATAAGTCCACCACCAATTCTTCCAGTTTTTGTTCATCAGGTTTTTTTGTCATGTTTTGTACCATTATTCTTTTACAATAGGAGGAGCATCAGGGGTAGGTTCCGCGGGGCTGCGCACAAGAGGAGGACAACAATATGTATCCACACCATAACAACCATATCTTAAATTAAGTTTCTTAGCTTCATCTTTGGGAATATATTCTTCTGCACGTAGACAATTTTTTCCGTCAGTAAGTCCCTCGCATTTATACCCTGGATTATCATTAAAAAATTTGATTTTTTTATTCCCACATGAAGCCTCAACAGTAACTGCCTGGCCTGTAACTTTAGGAATTACAACATCTATTTTAGCACTTGCATCAATAGACACCATTTTAATTTTTTTATCACTTTGTAAACCAGCAACATCATAGCAAATAACATCCAAACCTGCATTACAAGGATATCCTTCAGAGCTACAATAATAATCTGGGTTAAATTCAAATAATTTTTTTGTTTTATCA
>CAYSCV010000033.1:0-13539 GCA_964429715.1 uncultured Methanosarcinales archaeon | reverse complement strand
AGGTTGCTCGCGGCAACTTCGGAACGAGAGTGACAGAATCTCTACGAGGAGTTTGAGTAGAAAATATCAATTATTCAAACTCCTCCTTAGTTTTTTTCTGACCAATATATCGGATTCAATACTCCTTTATTTGCATCAACAATGATAAATTGGCCTCGATCAAGGTACTCCTCATGCGAGTACCCCATCTTCTCAAGTAAGCGTTGTGTCAATCCTTGATGAGTTACTACCAATGAATTTCTATCAATTTTTTTGAGAACATTCTCAAGACGAAAACATGCTTCAGTACAGGTCTCAAGCCTTTCCATCTTTTCAATGAGTTCAACAGGAAGTTTATGTTTTGCCGAAACGGGTATGTTTCGTGTCAAGTCGCTGTTAAAATAAGCAACATAAGATAATTTATTGGGATTGGTATCTCTTGAATCGATTGTGATATTTTCACCGTTGAGCTTGTACACACCGCCTTCTGCAAATGCTAATAGTAAATCGAAATCAAGACCATGAGCATCTTCAAGTTCAGGAACCAGAACGACCTCTCTGTTTGGAACATCCAATATTTCTGCTGCAATTTTTGCCGTATGTACCGTACGTCCGTAAGGAGATGATATGATCTGCGGTTTGAGACCAATATAATCACCTATTTCTTTTGCAGAATTTTTAATTATTGGAATTGCCTCTAGTCTTAAATCATCTGCTTCTTCTATAGTAACGCAGTATCTTTGTCTGTAATCAGTCAACCCATGCCGCAGTATCGCTATATTCATAACTATCAAATAGTGGTACTAATATATAAATATTTCTACCCACTGGTCAACCGCGGATAGAGTTTATATACTACTTCTTCGACAATTAAACTAGAAAAAGAGGTAATGTGAAATCTCCATTAGATGTGCTTTTCGAACGCCAGAAAAACCTCAAAACCGAAGACGTCGATGACGTCGTCATGAATCACAAATGGATGAAAACGTTAGGCGACGTCTACGAACAGCAAAAAAAAGACTTTCCTCATTGTGTGGAGATAGACGGATTAAAGAGCATTGAAGATACAACAAAAAGAATACAAAAAGAAGTTAAGAACATTTTAAAATAAAAAAAAGAGTGGGGACGTAATTATTCTGGTTATGATATTGTTCTTCATGGGAAGAAGCAATGTGAAAAGTGGAATAAAGATATCTTAAAATAAAGCGTGGGGCTGCTGGGATTTGAATTTCTGTGCCTAAAGACTGTTCTTATAGACAACCCAGATCCGAAGCTAACTTCAGGAAGAGTATTTATCATCGCGTTGCCGCTCAACCCTCCATTACTGGAGGCTCCTATACTAACCAAGTTATACTACAGCCCCCCCACAAGCATACTCCACAAGAGAATTGTTTATTAAGTTTTTTGTTTTTTTCGCATAAATGATCAAATTAGACGGTTCCTCAGGCGAAGGCGGCGGTGCCTTAGTACGAGTAGCCTTAGCCCTCTCTACGGTAACAGGTCAACCATTCCACATAACCAACATTCGTGCTAATCGTCCACAACCCGGTCTCAAAGCCCAACATCTTGCCTCCATCCACGCATTAAAACAAATCAGCAACGCCAAAACAAACGACATCCAACTCGGCTCAACCAAACTTCAATTCACCCCCGGAAAAATAAAAGGAGGAAGATACGAATTTGACATCGGCACCGCCGGAAGTATCACTCTTTTCTTGCAAGCCATCATTCTTCCCTGTCTCTTCGCCCCAAGTAAAATCACCTTAACAATCAAAGGCGGCACCTCTGGGAAATGGCAAGCCTCTGTCGATTACCTGCAATACCTCCTCCTCCCCCAGCTCCAACGTTTCGTCGAAAAAATCAATCTCAAAATCATCAAACGCGGTTACTACCCCGAAGGCGGCGGCGAAATTATTCTTGAAATCTCTCCTAAATATCACCTCAACGACTATAACACCTTCCCTGAATTCAGAACTACAATTCAAGAAAAAATCCCACCAATCCAATTAACAAACCAAGGCACTCTCGAACAAATCCGCGGATTAGTCAATCTATCTCAAGAACTAGAAGAAAAAAAAGTCGCTGAACGTATTAAAGCCACAACCGAATCATACCTCCTCAACTATAAAGTCCCCCTCTCTCTTCGCATGGAATATGCTAATTCTAAAAGTATCGGTGGCGAGCTTATCCTCTGGGCCATTTTTAGCAACAATCAGGACATCAACGAAATTAACCCAATCATCCTTGCTGGTGACGCTCTGCTTGAAAAAAATAAATCCTCTGAAGACGTTGCCAAAGAGGCTGTTGCCGAATTAAAACAATCTATCGAAGCTCAAGCCTGCGTCGACCCCCACTTAGCCGACCAATTAATCATGTTCCTTGCTCTGTTACCAGGATCCAAAGTAAAATGCACCGAAATAACTCCACACACTCTCACGAACATTTCCATTATCGAAACATTTTTACCAATCAAATTTGAAATTAATGGAAACATAATCAGTTGTATACAGAGATAGAACCAGCTCGGAGGTATCACATGAACATCTTCATCTGTTGCAGTAAACACTTTTATGATAAAATACCTCCAATCAAAGAACAGCTTGAACAACAAGGCCATCATATCACTCTCCCAAATAGTTTTGATGCCCCTGGAAAAGAAAATGAAATGAAATTACGTGGTGAAAAACAACACGCCATCTGGAAAAAATCCATGCTCCTGTTGCAAGAAGAGAAAGTCAAACAGAATGACGCTTTGCTCGTATTAAATTTTGAAAAAAATGGTGTTGTGAATTACATTGGCGGTGCCACATTCCTTGAAATCTTCATAGCGTTTCGCCTCGGCAAAAAAATATTTTCCTACAACCCTCTGCCCGAAGGCCTGCTCCACGATGAACTTAACGCCATGGAACCACAAATAATTTTTGGTAATTTGAGATTAATTCGATAAAACACATCATAAACTAAAATACTCTAGAAACCAAAAAGATTTATAAATAAACCCCTGTTCAACGCTTCTATGGAAGGAAAAATCTGTATTTCATGTAAGAAATTAGTTGTAAATGACACCGGAAGTGTCACATTTAAATGCCCAAGTTGTAGCGACTACAGTGTTGTCCGTTGTTCATTTTGTCGTGTCAATGCGGTAAAATACGAATGTGCAAGTTGCCATTTTATTGGTCCTAACTAACAACTTTTTTTCATAATGGAGAAATAATGTATGGCAAAAGCAGTAATTACATTCAAATTAATGCCTGAAGAACCAGGCGTCGACTTAAATAAAATTAAAGACGCCGCTCTAAAAATCGCCAAAGAAAACGGGGCAATTGGCGAAATGCAATCCCAACAAGAACCTATCGCATTTGGTTTAATTGCCGTTCTTATTCTTGCCATGTATACTGTCGAAGGCAGTGATTTTGATGCTATTGCCAATAAGATGAGTCAAATTCCCAATGTTCAAAGCGCTGAAATCGTTAAAATGGACCTACCATTAGGGTAAGTTTTTAAACTCACATTCATTTTTTATATTCTATGATAAAAGAGGTTGCAATAGGGATTAGGTTATTTCCACTCATTTTTTTAATCCTCTTAGTAAGTTGCACCTCTTCAATACAACAAAACGAGGTATCCTCCATGAAACTAACCAGTCCCGCGTTTGCCTATAATGAAAATATTCCAAGTATCTATACCTGCGATGGCAACAACATCAATCCACCTTTAGTCATCAGCAATGTACCATCCAACGCCCAAAGTCTCACTTTAATCATGACCGATCCAGATATACCTGAATCAGCCAAAAAAAATTTCAATGTTCAAATCTGGGATCATTGGGTAGTCTTCAACATCAATCCTGTCGCTCAAAGTATTCCTGAAGCCACCTCCTCCATTGGTACATTTGGTAAAAATACCCGTGGCAATGTATCTTATGGCGGCCCCTGCCCTCCAGATAAAGAACATCGCTACTTCTTTAAATTATACGCCCTAGACACAACTCTTCCACTCAAAACAGGCGCATCACGTATCGAAGTCGAACAAGCAATACAAGGTCATATTATCGAACAAACTGAATTGATTGGTAGGTATAAAAGAAAATAACAAAATTAAAATCTTTAAATAAAATTTCATACCAATAACAGTACAAAATAGAAAACTTTAAATATAAATTCCTATTTTTAGTACAAATATATACTAAAAATGGTAACTTACGAAGATTTATTACAACGGCAAATCATTAAAAAGATTGCCACAATAGAAAAAGAAAAGTATGTCAATTTCCATCTAACAAACTATCAAATTGATTTTCAAAGTTGCCAAAGTTTTCTTACGCAACAAAATACAAAATACACTATAATTGCTGGCTATTATACCATTCTCAATATTACTTTATGGTATTTTGCCAAATATTTCAACTTAAAAATAAGTGAAGAAGATACCGGTGTCCACACAAATTGTTTAATTGTCTTGGAAAAGTTCGTCAAAGAAGAATCTTTAAAACAAAAGATTATTGCTTTGCTTTCTCAAGCACAAGAAGAATTCATTTCATTTACCACTTTAAAAAAATCTCCCGAACAAACTCTCCCTCTTATACTCAAACAAAGCTCTGATAAACGAAAACGATATACTTATTATTCTTCGCAACGTTCTTTACCGCAAGAGACTGATCAATTTAAAGAAGCTAAATTATTTCTTGAAAATGTAGTCAAACCATACATATACATAATGGAGCACTTAACATGTTAATTGAACCTCTTTTAGGATATAAGTCAACTTGGCGCGTTCTCAATCTTCTTTTTGAAACACCACGTAAACCAGTTTCTCGACCAGAACTTTTTCATAACACTAAATTAGGAAATGCCCCTCTCTCTAAAGCGTTAGATCGTCTCACTCGCGCTCAGATCATAACTCTTGAAAAAAAAGGAAATAAAGAATTTTATTACATCAACGAACACCATGAATATGCTATTCTTCTCCAAACACTCTGGAAAAAAGAACAACACACAACCCGAAATCTACCCTATTCAGTTTCTCTTATCATTGCCGAGTTTATTCGTAATCTTAGTGATTCTATCACCGAAATAGAAAAAATCTTCCTATTTGGGTCCCATGCGAAAGGCACCGCCTCTATTAATTCTGATATCGATCTGGCACTTATTTTTGAAAAAGAAATAAAAAAAGAATTAGAAATAACGAAAACAATTAAAAAAATAGAACAACAATTCCACACCGAAATTCAAGTCCATTACTTCACTTCTAAAGGTTTTTGTGAAAAGAATAAGTTGATTTCTGAAATAAAAAATGAAGGAATAAGAGTAGGGTAATTAAAATAGTTTAATCTATTAAAAAAAATATTATCTCTTCATCCTCTTCATCACATCTTTCAAATCCATAGAAGTCTTAATCCCCGTCGGCGAAAAATGCGTCCGCACCCCTTTTGTCTTCTCAAGCATTTCTTCCATGCGTGGCGGATTGATTTTTAACTTCCCTGCCAGTTCATGCATATCATAAAACCCCACTTGCTCTTGCGCTGCCTCCCCTAAAAGCAATTCTAAAAACTTCTCCTCTTCCAAAAAATTATTTTGCGCAACCATCTTCTCAACTAATTCTTTCTCAAATAACTTCCCTATCCATAATGGTCCTGCAAAATCATACTCTTTACCACAACCACACGTCTCTTTATTATATATAGACGTTTTAAATCCCAAACACTGCGAACAATATAAAAAATACTGCAACTGCTTCAACAAATCATCACACCCCTCTTTTCCTTTCTCACATCGAAAATAGATTCGAAAATAATGATCTTTATGATAACTTAAAATTGGTATCAACGCTTTATCAAATTGCACACCGATTAATTGAATTTTTCGAATAAGAATCCGTAACCCAACTTCATGCATCATATAATTCTTCATTGACTTCGCCCAATACTTTCGCACAGTTACTCTTGGATATGTTCCCGTCAACGCTGCTGTATCCGTTGCTGTTATTGCCAATATCCCTTTACGTGAAATACGCGCCAGCGCCGCAGATAAAAAAGGATTAGGTGAACCAAACGGATCAATCTCCATATAATCTGCATAGCCGCAAAACTTTTCTGGCTTCACTGCATCATTAATCCTATTTAATAAAAACAACGACGCCTCTTCATTGCCAATTGTCATCTTCTTCAAAGCACTTAAAGAAATCTTATTGAGCGCACAACACTTCTTAAACATCTTCTTGAAATTGTCTTTTCGATCATTCACAAATAGATGATTCAGTTTCCTTTTTTTCAGCTCTTTTACAAATCGTAGCGACCGTACACCAGACCCCGCCAACGAATCAACAATATTCATCTTTGTATTCTCCACACAATTCAACAACAAAATCGAAATATTTCGATTTGACACCATCACTGGATTATAAAATACCTCCATCTTAGCGTTTACATCCCCTTTAGGTAAATCTACTGCTAACTTGATGGAATGTTCTTGGATAATTGTCATATTTAACATGAAATAGAAGAAAGGTTTAAAAAAACTTTCATTGATTTAACCAATATGACCCTGCGCAAAGTTCTCGTAACCGTAGTCGGACACGTCGATCACGGTAAAACCTCTCTCTTAGATCGTATTAGGAGTTCCGTCGTCACCGCCGGCGAAGTAGGAGGCATCACCCAAGCAATTGGCGTCTCAATTATTCCTATTGAAACCATAAAAAAAATCTGCGGCAAATTAATGAACGTCTTCCAAAACAACCTCACCGTTCCCGGTTTTCTTACTATAGATACTCCCGGCCACGCCGCTTTCGCAAGTCTGAGAAAACGTGGCGGCTCTTTAGCCGACATCGCCATTCTCGTTGTTGACATCAACGAGGGATTCAAACCCCAGACGCTAGAATCCATCGAAATCCTCCGCGCTCATAAAGTACCTTTCATTGTCGCCGCCAATAAAATCGATCTATTAACCGGCTGGTCCTACGACCCATCCAAGTTCCTCATTGATAACATCAACCAATTAGACTACAAAAATCAAGGCGTCTTTGAAGGAAAAATGTACGAATTAGTTGCTAAATTCCAAGAACTGGGGTTAGCTGCCGAACGTTTCGATCGCGTGGGCGATTACACTAAACAAATTGCTTTAGTTCCTCTCTCTGCCAAAACCGGCCAAGGTATTCCTGAACTCCTCCTCGTAATAACCGCCCTCGCTCAAAAATATTTAGAAAAAAAACTTTCAATCGAAGAAAACAGCTATGCTAAAGGCACTATTCTCGAAGTCAAAGAAGAAAAAGGTCTCGGCACAACTATCGACACCATCCTCTACAACGGCAAATTGAAAGTCAACGACACAATCATCATTGGCAGTATCGATCAACCTATTGTCACAAAAGTCCGCGCCCTGCTCGAACCCGCCGCCCTTGCCGACATGCGTGATAAAAAAGGTAAATTCCAAAATGTCAAAGAAGTCTACGCCGCCACCGGTGTAAAAATCTCCGCTCCTGGCTTAGAAACTGCTATCGCCGGCATGCCTCTTCGCGCCTGCTCCGGAAAAATCGAAGAAATAAACCAGCTCAAACAAGAAGTACAGCAAGAAGTCAAAGATGTCATTAGCGAAGATAACGCTGAAATTGGTATCTTAATCAAAGCCGATACTATTGGCGGCCTAGAAGCACTCCGCCATCTGTTGCGCGAACGTCAAATTCCCATTTCTTTAGCATCATTAGGCGAAGTCTCCAAACGTGATATTGCGCAGCTTGAAATGATGAAAGAGAAAGACGAATTTTATGGTGTCATTCTTGGCTTCAATACTAAAATCCCGACCGACATTGTTGAAGTAATCAAAAACAAACAACTCAAAGTCATCACGCATGAAATCATCTATAAAACCATCGAAGACTACGAATCATACCGCGACAGTTTGAAAAAAGAAATCGAACTACGCGAACTCAACAACCTCGTTCGCCCCTGCAAATTCCTGATTCTCAAAGGGTACACTTTTCGCCAAAACAACCCTGCTGTTGTCGGTGTCGAGATTGAAATTGGTAAAATTCGCTCCGGCAATCCTATCATGAATCTTGAAGGCAAACATCTCACAACGGTAAAAGCCATGGAAGAAAACAAAGAATCCATAAACGTCGCTGATCAAGGCAAACAGATCGCCATGTCTATGGACAACGTTACCGTCGGCCGGCAAATTCATGAAGGCGACTTCTTATATACTGACATCCCCGAAACAGACTTCAAAAAATTAAAAGAACTCAAACGCCACTTAACCAAAAACGAAGTTGAAGTACTAAAAGAAATATTAGAAATCAAACGCAAAGATAATCCTGTCTGGGGAGTTGGGTAATTAAGTATTACTAAAAAATCCCAAAAACCACCATGCAACAATCAACCATCCTCAATTCCCGCGATATTAAACGCCTGCGTGAACTAATCGAAAACCAATTTGGCTACTTCCCTAAAGCAGACTACGCTTTCCTCAAGAGCGAAAATGATAAAATAAATATTGTAACAAAAGACCTCGCCAAACTTAATCTCAACAATTTAATCATTGATAAAATAGGTCTATACTTTGGTGAAGATTGTGGTACTGAAATTCGTTTAAGTAAAGAAGGCGCCCAATTGCTTGGCCAAGAAGCAGCAGAAAATAAACAAGAATTAAAGAATACCATTGAATTCACCGCAGAAGAACTAAAACAATACTTCCAAGGTGCCGACATTGAAAAAGATTGCGGCGACGAAAAACGCTTAGTCTTATTAAAATATAAGAATAACATCTTTGGTTGCGCCAAATACAAAGAAAAGAAAATTCTCAACTTCATGCCTAAAACCCATCGCGGCGAAGTTATTATCTAATCATTCTATTATATATAAGCACTACTCACTCATTATTCTACTTTTCAAACCCTTTAATCAAATAATACTTACATTCACCATTCACAAACGCTGAAAGATTAACAAAATTAGTTTGCCATTCTTTCTGATTTAAATCTGAAATCCCAGTGTGGTCCACAATAATAATTTTATACTTTCCCATTTGATGCTTTTTGTGCAACTTCATCAACGTATACTGCTCATGCGCACATTCGGATTGCTGCCCATTTCCTTTAGTATTTCGTATATGGTCTTCTTCCGTTTCATAATGAATTTCTAAACATAAATTTCGTAATATTCTATCCTCCACATTCCATCGTAAATATTGATGAATTGCTTTGTATCCTGACACTTTTGGTGCTTTGATATAATCTTTATCTGGTTCATCTAATACAAACTCCCCAGTCTGTATAATCTTCTCTTTTAGTTCATAACAATCTTCTTCTGTTTTTGTTACAATGTTTAATCCATAAATATCTGCTGCCGCAATTTGATCTCTCTGAGTCATATGTATTATCCCCTCATATTCCTCATTACTTTGCAATCGTGTAATCTTCTCTGCAATACTATTTGTTCCTTTCACTCGTGCCGTAAGTGATAAAATTTGTCGTGTATAATTTTTTGGGATTGTATACTCTATTTTTCTCTCCATCAATGGAAGCAATTGAAAAGGCAATTGTGCTGCTTCTTGTACTCTTCTCCCCTTGCCCAAAATACCTAATGGTTCAAACAATGCACAAACCAGATTTTCCAAATAACTCTGATTTCGTTCCAAAATAATCAAATCATTATATTCCATCAATAACGGCCTCGTTACTCTAAGTCCGCCTAAGAGAGTAATCAACTCCGACGTCCGCAGTGGATTCACATTTGTCAAAAATGTTGTTTTCATGATCTATTTTCAAAAAACACTGGTTATATAAACTTTGTGTGTTGTTATCACTTTTTAGTAATATTTAGCGAAAGATTTATATATACAGTTGCTATTTCATAGTAAAAACAACAGGTGATTTATACTATGAAACAAAAAATACTCAGTTTAATTGTACTATTCGGATTATTGATAAATGTATTTGGCGCAAGCGCTGATACATTAAGTGATTATCAGGGAAAATATAATCACCTAACCCTACAATATAATGCCATTGATAAAAATTATGCCAATGCGTTAACCAATTATAATGCGGTCAAAAATAGCGGCAACATCGCTCAGATTCAACAATTAATTTCAACTTTAAAATCAATTCAATCCAGTTCACAGAATAATGCTCTTACAAGTTCAAAATACGCTCAAGAATTAGTAACTATCGGTGGCGCACAAGAGAATAAGTTAGCAAATGATTTTAAATGGTTAGAAGTAGTGTTTCAAAATTTTGCAGATAAAGCAACAGTTGACATCCAAGAATTAGAACAAGCATTACAGAAACAACAAACCAAAGAAGATTTATACAACCAATACTTAATCTTAAAAAAACAATTATGGAAAGAACAGCAAGAAAAAACCTCTTTTTCTGTACTTGCAACAATCAATCACATTAAAACGTTAGACAAAGCGATTGAAGATGCGCAGAAAATTCAAAAATTAAAACTCGACATCTCATTTGAGTATATTAACACTGCTATCTCTTTAGGTGACAAAGCCTATCTCGCCGGCGAAACCGAACTTGAAAATTCCGTAATTGAACTAAAGTATCAGTTTTATGCAGATCTAAGTGACCTCAAAGCCGACGATCTTAAAATAAGAGACTTCATTTCTTCAAAAGTACCTGAAGAAGAAATAAAAATTAAATCAGAAGTAAAAAGTCTGCAAGATACGGTAAATACTGTACAAGCTGACTTACAAAAAGCTCAATGTGCTCAAGACAGCCAAGGTATTTTCAATACCATGACTGCATTAAAAGCTCTTAATGATAATGACAATCTAATCAGTAAAAAACAATTTTTATATGATCGCGCTAACAATTTAGCTGAAATAAATATGAAAGAATCTGAAGTATATTTCACTCAAATCGATGCTTATGATGCTTTAAGTGATAAAATAACTTCAATCTTAAATACAAAATTTGACCCTAAAACTTGCCCTATAAACCCCAATCCTGCAGTTAATAAAGCTCCTATTTTCACTAAAGTAGGAACGCAAGATGTTAAACCTGGTGTAGGCCTTGCTTTTGGCGTCAAACCAACTGAAAAAATCGAATTCACAGTTGTTGCTACCGATGAAGACAAAGATGCTTTAACATATAGCGCAGAAAATCTCCCTCAAGGCGCAGTATTCGATGCTGCCACACAAACGTTCAGCTGGACCCCTGCAGTTACTCAATTAGGAACATATTCATTAAATTTCAAAGTTGTAGATAACAAAGGCGGCGAAGAAAAAGTTATGGTAACCATTGGTGTATCAGCAACCGGCCAACTCCCAGCTATTGTAAATAAAGCTCCGATTTTTATTAAAGTAGGTGGCCAAGATGTTAAACCTGCAGTTTCAATAAATTTCGGTGTAAAACCCGCTGAAAAGTTAGAATTCACGCTTGTTGCTGCTGATGAAAATAATGATGTATTAACCTACAGCATTGAAAGTTCACCAGTAGGTGCAGTATTTGATGCTGCCAAACAAACCTTCGCCTGGACACCAACAAATACCCAAATCGGCCAATATACAGTTGGATTCAAAGTTGTCGATGGCAAAGGCGGCGAAGCCAAAGTAAGTGTTATCATTACCGTTTCCGCAACCGGCTTACCACAAGTAGGAGTAACAACTCCAGAACTAACTTTCAAAGACTTGAAAAATCAGTTTGATAACTACGATACAGATTTCAATAGCTACGAAGACAGTTACACCAAAGCGGTTAAGAAAAGCGACACCTCCAATGTTAACAAATATAAAAAGAAATTGAAAAATTTGGACGATAATCTTAAATCATTAAACAGCAAATTATCAGACTTACTTACGGAAGTCGAAAGCTTGCCTGGTATGAGTGGATTAGCAAGCGACATCCAAGATAAACAAGACGACGTAAAGAGTTTACGCACTGACATTAAAGACGTCTTGAATGGCAAACAGAAAACCAGCTCTCAAAGTAACACGTTAGCGACAAACCAAGTAACCGGTACAACCAAAGTATCATCTGAAGAGAAAAACGTCGTCGTTGAAAAATTACCCGTCTTGCCTGGAACTGCCCCAACCGTCACCGACAAAACCGAAGAACCAGCCGCTTCATTTGGCACGATGGCTTTGTTAATCGGCGGTGTAGTTGTCTTAATTGCCGTGATAATCTTTTTAGTAGCGCTCTTAGTGGCGTAATTTTATTATATTTTTTATATTATTTTATATCTAGAAAACATCATTTCTCAAATTAATCGGAAATAAAAATAATTAAAATTCTACCGTAGCACATCTTCAATCGGCTTCTTCCCTTTCATTTGTTTCGTCGCATCTTTTGCCTGTGCTGCTAAATCAATGCCCATATTCTTCAATTCTGAAACATGCATCTGCATCAATTGTTCCACAATCTGTAAAATTCGCATCAATTCCTCTCGCTCTTTTGATAACGTTGCAAGCGACCCTTTATGAAACCCAATCTTTTCATCTTTCGACATATTATCCGATATTGATTCTTTTGTAGCTGTCATAGAAATAAAGATAAGAGCCGGGATTTATTAAGGTTACGGTGTGAAAAATAAGAAAGATTTAAATGTCCTAAAATAATCGTTTTAGAATATGGGATTATTAGATAAATTAATGTTTTGGAAAAAAGAGGATGAATTTGGCTTAGACAATCTTGGCACCAAAGATTTCAATTCCAACTTTAACGTTGGTGGCTTGACCGACGACCCATTAAAACCATCTTCTTCTAGTTCATTTGGTGCCGAAAAATCCCCTTTTGGGAGCGAAAGTGACATCGGCAGTTCCCCTCAATTAGGTAACACCCCTTTTCCCACCACCAGTCAAAATATGCCCGGCACAAGATCTACGGGCAGCAGTGGCAGCAATTTTAACCCTTCCTCTTCTCAATCTGCAAATCAACCCTGGCAATCCCCTTCTCCTCAACCAACCTCTACTGGAAAAGACTTAGAATTAATTAACAGCAAACTTGACACATTACGAGCCATGCTGCAATCTATCGACCAAAGATTAAATGAAATCGAACGCACAAATACCAGCGACAAACAAAAACAACGTTTATGGTAACTCCCCAAAAATCTCGATCTACATCTTTCTTTTGGCAATTTAGTTTCATCACCCTTGCTGTTGTTATTCTTGATCAATTATCCAAATATCTGATCCTCTATTTTCAACCGCAACAAGATTTCGGCTGGATTAATATTCATCTCGTCACCAACACCGGCGCCGGCTTTGGTATCTTACAAGGAAAAACCATCTGGCTTGCACTCATCTCACTTCTCGTTGCCTTTGGTTTGATGTATTACTATCGCTACATCCCAAAACAGCGTAATATCCAAATTATCTTCGCTCTCTTTTTAGGCGGCGTCATCGGTAATTTCCTCGATCGCGCCATTCGCGGGTACGTTGTAGACTTCATTGACCTCAAATGGTGGCCTGCGTTTAACCTCGCTGACGCCGTACTCACTTTATCTGTCATAGGTTTAGTTATTTACTATTGGCATGACAAAGAAGAATGATTATTTCTGACAACTCAAATATATTTATAGTTCTCCATTCTTTTTTATTACTCGCTGGGTCAATACCC
>CAYSCV010000032.1:5836-13592 GCA_964429715.1 uncultured Methanosarcinales archaeon | reverse complement strand
ATCTTCTTCCGCAATAACACTAAAACTACTCAGAACTAATAAAACCAATAACAATACACCAAACCCTCTGTTCATATCCATAGTAAATATCTTCCTCTTTAAATGAGTTTCCGTATTTCCCTCTCCAACTCCTCTTTTGAAGGTAAATACAACTTATACTTTGACACAAAGAGTTTATTTGTTACACCCCCTAAAGCATATTCCACCAACAATTTATTTTTATCAGTAGACAAAATAATTCCAATCGGTTCACTATCTCCCTCAACCATTTCTTCTCTCTTAAAATAATTCAAATACATATTCATTTGACCTATATCCTGATGCTGAACAGATCCCACTTTAAGATCAATAAGCACAAAACATTTTAAAATTCGATGATAGAAAACTAAATCGACATAATAATGTGTATTTGCAAGAGTAATCCTATACTGCCTTCCAACAAACGTAAACCCTTTCCCCAACTCTAATAAAAACAATTGTAAATTATCTATAATTTTTTGTTCTAACTCTTTTTCAGAATAAGTACGATCAAGAGGAATATTTAGAAATTCAAGAACATAAGGATCTTTAACTATATCTCTCTCAGAGTGTACAACCTGTCCTTGAGTAGATAATTTTAAAACCTCTTTTTTATTCTTACTCAAAGCCACTCGTTCAAAAAGCATAGAATTAATCTGCCTACTAAGTTCCCTTATCGTCCAACTCTCATTCACACACTGTTTTTCATAAAAACTGCGTGCTAAATCATCACTAACTCCTAATAGCTCTGCATAATGGGACCAACCTAATTTTCCAGACAGTGTCTGGATTTTTGGATATTTCACATACAACAAACGAATAAGATAAAGATTACTTCGACTAAACCCTTTCCCATATCTCAACTTCAAATCAACCGACAACCTATCCAAAAGCGCACTTCCATAAGCCGCTTTTTCTTTGCCTTTCTGCTCAAACTCCACAATCTGCCGTCCAATCTCCCAATACGTCTTAACTAACACAGAATTGATCTCAGTATACACCTTTTTCGCGCTTCCTCTAAAAGTACACCAACAGTAGTGATCAATTCACTATATCCACGAAAAGAAGAAACAGCTTTAACCATTCCAAGCCTCCCCCGCTAACGACGAACGTACACTAGGATCCCCCCATAACACACAAGAAATCGAACCCAAAAAACCCGTACACTCCGAAAAAGAATCCCCCGCAGCCACAACACTCACACTAAGCAACACCAAAAATAACAGTCCAATCACCCTCTTATTCCACATCATCATAACCCTCACTTCACCACACTATCACAATATTGTAACCCACCCGATTCAACATCCGCTTTGATAGAGATAACCATACCCACCACCGCTTCTAATTCATCAATAACCTGCCAGAGATAAGACACATAAGAACAAACACTAGAACCAACACCTCCTCCCGCCGTACCTGCACCTACACATAATACTCCACAAGTCAGCACACTTAAAGTATGCGCAATCGCAATCGGATCACGAAACGCATTCCATAGCGCTTTAACCCCTTTATCATAAAATTGTGAAAACGGAATTAAATACCACACTTCACCTAAAAAGTATTTACATTCTAATAACCCTTCCAGCTTATTACACATATCTACCGTAGCTAAACCAGCTTTCACCTCATTTTTATAACAATATAACTTTCGACATTTAATCTGTCGATACTTATCTAAATTCTTCACAATCCCTGGCACACATAACCCTGCCAGCGATAAAAATAAATTATCCCGTAAATCCCGTGCCGGACGTAATTTAGGTTGATTCCCTCCTAACGGTGAATCAGGACTCTTCCAGATCTCTACATTATATAAATCCAATAAATATTTCTGCCATGCGCTATACCATCCCAACCCTTTTGCTTCCCCTCGACATGTTAAAATTTGTAAAGGTACATCAAAAGTATCTCCTGCAATATCCAATCCTTTTTCTGCACTGCTAAACCCAAAACACGATGCAATCGCTCCTGCTTTAGCCGGAGGAAATGCACCATACCCATCAGATGGTTTTTTAACTTCATTAAACAAAATCACCGCCTGATTAATCACCTGATACGCTCCCAGCGCATAATCAATCCACTTCAACACTTTATTCGCAGTCCCAATCGCCCCCCATAACCCTGTGTCAATTGCTTCTTTCTCTTTTGCAATCAATTGATCCAAATTCTCATCCTGCGCTCCAAGTGTAGAAAACCCAAACGGCACTTTGAGAGTAACCTCCTGCACTTCTGGCGCGTTAAGCGCACTCCCACCTACATTTGAATACACCCGCAACTGGCAAGTATACGTAACCTCCTGCTTCTCAAAATCCGCAACCAGATACTTCTCTGCCAACCCAAACATCTTTCTGCCATCAAATGGCTCAAACTCTAATACAACAGTAGGATTTGGACTAGCCACTCCTTTCGCACTCTTGCCGCCATATAAAATATTCCGACTAATCTTTGGCGTTTGTTCAATTGCCACAACTGTAGCAGAACCCTTCTCCCCATTTTTCTTCGACGAAAACGCCAACTCCTGTGGTTTCTCCCCTTTCGCACTACACCCTAACATCTCAATATTCAACGCCTCAACATGTTGCTTGCCTTTAGACTTCAATTGCACTTCAAACGGCAATCGCGTATATGTTAACGGTGTCGTATCCAAATCAACAAACGCACTCGCCCCACTTTGCACAGATACTTTTGCAACCTCCCAATAATCTGGATTCGCCTCCGTACTTAATCCTAATAAATTAATCGTATAATCTCCTTTTGTACCCTTATGAATATGCTTCGGCTCCGCAGCCCAATTTTCTCCTGTAGCCATATTCCCTGCCGTATCCTGCACCACAATATTCAACTCAACATCATCCTCAGGACCGCTTCGCATCCCAACCGTCTCAAACACACACTCCCATACTTTCTCACTGCCTTTACGCTTACAATTATTTTCTTGGGTAAACAACGCCCATCCACCCTTACCATCATCCACACTGCGCGTATACGCAGTAGAGGGATATTTCGTAGCCGCATCAGTGACCAATTTATTCATATCAACTAACACCACAACTCCGCTATCCTCCCCAATTCGCATCTTCAACTTCAACTTATCATTGCTTTGAATATATTCTTTATCCCCTACATCAGAAGTGCCAAACACTTCCACTTTCTCAACTTTCGGTGCATCACTATCCACAACTAAATTTACTTCCGGCACCTTCCCTTCATTTCCAACACTATCCTTAAATTTTGATAACCCTACAACCACACTTCCACTTGAACTACTCGCAACATCCACATCCCAAAAACACGACAACGCATTTTCAACTGCCGTGCAATTCTGTGGCATCTCTGTATTACTCTTCCCCAACGCTTTCAAATTTGCCCTAATTCCCTCTTTCGTAATCCCTACACCTTGATCTTTCGCCAGCAACACAATTCGCTGATCTTTTAACGATCCTCCTAAATAACTCTTCCCCTCAAACACCCGTTCAGTTCCAAAAAAATCTACTACCGGCACCGAAGTATCCTTTGTAAACGAACGCGTAATCTCATTCATAACCTCATTTCCCGCCGCATCCACCACTTTAATTTTCACGCCAACATTCTCCAGCGCTTTCACGTCAAAATTCTTCCACATACAATGCCATAACCCTAATTTCTCCGTATCCGCTTCACAACCCGCTTTAACATTCACCACATTCAAATCCTCAGAAGACAAATACACCTCGCCCTCCAAATTCTTCTCCAAAACATCAACTGTTACATCACTTTTAACAATAACTCCTCCGATAAATTTTCCCATTGACACAAACTTCAACGAATCAGAAACAACCACAGGCAACACAAAATCAGAATTATATATTTTAATTGCTGCCGCATCGGAACTATGCCCTAAAGTATCCGTTGCAATTACTTTTACTCGCTTCAACCCCTCCCCTTGTAATCCCGCCGCAACTTTTCCATTCGTACCACTATCCTTACTAAACGAAAAAACTATCACCCCTTTTTCAAAACTATCTTTAGTATATAACAGCTTGCCACTATCCACATCAACTACCTGTACAGACTTCAATCCTACCGAAGGCTTCCCCTCCACCTGATCTTGAACCGTAAAATCCACCATTAAATCCTTCCCACTCTGCCCAACGTTCAGTCCACTCACCACTGGTCCAGATCCATCCGCCACAATCACACTACTTGCTCCTGGATTTTTACCTGAATCAATTTTATCTTTAAACAACAAATAACTCACTGTAAACGGATACACTCCTTCCTTTACCCCATCCGTCAACGGACTTACATAATCACATAAAAACCCTAAAGGAGTAGATGAACACGATTTAAATTCTTCTTCCAAATTTCCAATTTTCAACTTCACATCAGCTGACGAAATACTCTCATTCCCTTGCAGCACAACCCCGCTCACAAGCGCCTGCACTTTCCATACATCCCCCTGCGCATTTAACGCACCCTCAACCCCTTTCTCACCATGATTTTGTACAACCTGTACCGACGCCGCCATTGCCTCCGCCGCATAGATTGGCATACTAACAATTAACGCAATAATAAATATACTAACCACTCTCAAACATCTTTCCTCAGCCATTTTTTTGTTTTTTTTCATCTTCTTGTTAAACACACTCTTTATATTACTTTGTTACTTATACGTCGGCTCTAAACTCCCTCGCAATATTCTCGAAAAGTTTCCCAACTGCCCCATCACCTGCAAATCCTCAACCACTCGTTGCCCTTCAACTTCTGGCACTGCCCGTTCATTAAACGTCGGCACATAAAACGTAATCTCTGAAGCGCCATATAACTGCTCTGGCGTAATTGCTAAATACATCCCTGCAACATTCCACTCCACCTGCCCAGTTAACAACTTCTTCAACTTCTGTTCCTCTAATGTAACACAACACCCTTTCGTATCAAGACAGCCAATCACTTCCGCAATCCCATCACTACACCTCTCCATCGCTGGGATTACAATTCCTGAATTATCTGTAACTAAACCAGTCACTTCATAAATCCCCGGCACTAACTCCATCGAACCTGCATCAGTCCCTTTAACAGTTACCGCAGAAACATAATCATCCCCCACAACTCCTGGTGTTAAATCAGCCACTCGCCGTAATATAACAGACGCCGATTCATCCTCGCGTAAACTTCTCGCCCCATCACTAAACACCCAATAATGCGTCTGCTCTAATTGAGAAGGGATATATGAATAAATAGGTGTGACCCCTTTTCCACTCTGCAATACCCCCTGACCATAACACACTGCTTCTTCACCTAAATCAACCGCATCCAATCCTACAATCGCCTGCGTAAGCTCCCCTGTCGCAAGCACTTTCCCATAATTTATACTTGCCTCTTTTTCACTAATACACTTATCTAACACTTTCTTCTTTACGCGTACAGAAACCGGCTTCATCTTATGCATCATAACCACATTCTGTGCAACCCCTCCAATCGACACTGCCGCCCCAATAACCCCTTTCTTCCCTTTCAACGGATACGTATCCGCAGGATAAAAACTAGTCAAATAACCCTCTTTACTATAACTTGCCACCCCCCCATATACTGCCGGATACTTCTCTTGTAACTCTCCATTCTCTTTCGTCTGCCCAATCACACAACTCTCCTCATTTGGCACATCAAACACAACCTGCACATCTGAAACCGGTTGCAACGAACCACTATCAAGCGCAAGTGTTCCCACAATATCCGTTCCCTTTTGCACATCATCACAAACAAGACTCTGTCCTTTTGGGACAATTGGTGGTGGCTGCACATATCCTGACTTCACATACTGATTATTTCGAATATTACTCTCAAGTGCAATCACAAAATTATATCCCTCAGAATCAAACGCTTTTGCATCACGTATCGTCACTAACACTGGATACGACACATCATACATTGTAAAATAATGCTGTGTTGGAAAATACAGTACTGAATAATCTATTGGTGGAGGAGTAATAGGTTTAACCTTTCCCGTACCATCATCCGTCACATCAATATACGGCTCCCAGCCAAAATAATCAAAAGTAACCTCTAACTCTTTACCAAGTTCCAGCGGCAAAATCATATTATCATAATTCTTCTGATACAATTCGCTCAAATCCTCAACCACTTCTCCCCCTCCACTTTTCCCTTTTTTACCCGTGTAATCAAATCGATAAAAATTAGTAGCCCCATAATAACGTAACAACGGCACATTTGCAACTAATAATCCTTTCAACTCTTGTTTCACATCTTTTTCCTGCCAAAAAATGTTGGGAACCTGTGGCCCAACCCGTATTGCTTCTGTAGGCGGCAACTTCTCCATATCCACTCCACTATACGTCGTAATCAAATCTAATGCCTGCCTTTCTAAAAAACTAAAATTCTGTTCAACTCCCGTAATCTCCTCTGCCACCGCATAATACTTCTGCAACTGCAAAGGAATCTTCACATAAAACTCCCCCATCTCCGTTGCATCTTTCCCTTTTGCCACACGTACAGTCCGCTTCAACCAAAAATTAACCGTCTGAGACGCCACCCTCACTTCAACATCCGTAGGCGCCACACTCTCTTTTCCATCCCCACTACTACTTCCAACACCCGCCGCACTCCCGTCATCATTAGTAAAAGTAAACCCTTCCTGCACAAACGCACCATAATTACCTAAACACCCATCAATATTTTCTTTTACAAACCGTGAAAGTTGCGCCTCCACACTCATCACTGGATCATCTTTCACATGCAGCTTCGGTTTCAATGTCGAATACTTCACTTGCGGATTTTTATTCTCATTCACATTATAATGCCAATACGGCACTCTCACATCCCCTAATGAAATCCCTTCCCCATTCGTCATATCTTTACGAGAAAACTTCCCCACCACATCTGGATAAATATATCCCCCCTGCTCACCTAAAATCACTAACCCTTTCTTTGCAACATCATGAATACACCCCTCCACATACAACTGGATTGGTTGAAATTGTTGCGGCACTGTTGCAATAATTGGATCTTTCACATCCTCAACTTTGCTCAACGTCACCGTCTTTGTCACATAAAGAATACCTGCCGTTGCAAATAAAATCACAATACCCACAATGATAAAAACAGTAACCTGCCCGCTCTTCCCTAACCCTCCTCTAAAACCCGAACGCAAAGAAAAAAATCGACTGCTATTTCTCAAAAACTTATTAAAAAAACTTTTTACACTACAATCTATACCAATCCCCTTTTTCATAACCATGATAACACTCTAAGGAAAGAATTAAGGTATATAAAGGTTTGCGTCATATAAACCCCATACAAACCTAAACAAAAGTACCACTTAGAAAGAAAGATAAATTAATTATAAAGGTTTCCAATATACTGGAAACCACCATCATTTCACCCGTGCCCCATCCTTCAACCCCACATCTACCACAACCTCCGCTCCTTTCCCACTCTTCAACTTTCTACCCTCATATACCACTTTCCCACCCAACACTTCCATCTTCAGTTTAACAAACTCCTCATACCCCACTTCAGCAACATTCGCTTTCATGCTTTCAAACACCACTTCATCACCTTTCTCACACCCTTCAAAGCATAACAATCCTAAATGAACCCCATCATCCGCCGCCAGCACCATCGCTTCACTCATCTCCCCACGTAATTTTGCTGGCTTCATATTCACACAAAACACCGCTTTCTTCCCTTGCAGCTCCTCTGGCTTTAGAAACTTCTTCAACCCTGCTACCACCTG
>CAYSCV010000032.1:0-5736 GCA_964429715.1 uncultured Methanosarcinales archaeon | reverse complement strand
AACACCTTCGCACTAAACTGCGGCAATATCGGACTAACTAAAATCGCCAAATTTCGTGCTAAATTCACACACCATCCCACTTTTTGTCGCGACACTTCAGAATCTTTATTCTTCCACACTTCCGACTGCTGAAAATACGCATTGCCCGCATCTGCAATCTGTAATATCAATTTAACCGCATTTCTAAAATCCTGCGCTTCATACGCTGTTCGCACATCCAAAACCAAACCCAAAACAAGTGCATTTAACACCTTCTCCTCGGCAACCCTATTAACAGCCCCATAATTCTTCTGCGCAAACGTCAATACTCTATAACAAAAATTCCCTAACGAACCCATCATTACATTATTATTCACTGCTTTCAATTCCTCAAAATTCAAATCAACATCAACAAGCTTGCGATCCAGATGCGACGCATAATAAAATCGCAATCCTTCAACAGGATACAACGCTGCAAAATCTTTAGCAGTAAAAAAAGTCCCTCGACTCTTGCTCATCTTCTGCCCATTCACCGTAATGAACCCATGTACTGTTAAATTTGGCATTGTAATACCCATCGCCATCAACATCGCCGGCCAGAATAAAAAGTGAAAATACGCAATATCTTTACCAATAAAATGCTGTATATCTCCTTTATACCAATACTTCTCCCACTTCTTCCCCCCCTCACCAAACCGTTTCGCACAATAATGTTTTGTCGATGAAATATATCCAATCGGCGCATCTAACCACACATAAAAATAACGAACTTCCCCAATCTCAGACATACAACCAGGGATCTCAAAACCAAAATACGGTGCTTCGCGTGAAATACACCAATCCTCGAGCCCTTTATCCATCCACTCTTGTAACCAATTCTTCACTTCAGACTGCAGCCCACTACTACTCAACAGCCACGCCTGTAACTGCGCGTTAAACGCACTCAACTTAAAAAAATAATGTTCCTTCTCTTTGCGAACCGGCGTATGTTTACAAATCACACAATACGGCTTGATCAAATCAAACGACTTCAACACACTCCCGCACGACTCACACACATCCCCATACTGATCCACAGTTTGACATTTCGGACACCCGCCTTTGACAAACCGATCAGGAAGCGAGCGTATACACTTCTCACAAAACATCACCAGCATCTTCTTATGATAAATATATCCTTTCTTCTGAAGCACCGTATAAAATAACTCCGCTAATTCTTTATTCTCTGGCGAATGCGTTTTATAATACTCATCAAACGCAATCAGAAACATCTTAAAATCCTCTTGATGCTCTTTCCAATACTTCTCCACAAACAACTCTGGCTTCATTCCCTCTTTCGCCGCATTTACTTCAATGGGCGTCCCATGCATATCCGATGCACAAATATACAACACATCCCGCTCTAATAACCGCCAAAACCGCGCATAAATATCTGCCTGAATATACTCAAGCAAATGCCCAATATGAATTGACCCATTCGCATACGGCAGCGCCGCCGTAATAATTAAAGAACTAGCTTTCGCAGCAACAGAAGAGTTCAAACCAACAGCTGACTTCACGTTAAGAGAAGATATAGACTTAACAGCAACAATCTTTTTTTTCTGCCCCACCATTTTCTTTAGAACTTTTTTCGTAATTTTAGGAACAGCTTTCAACCCTATTTTCTTTAAACCTTTCTTCTTCAGCCCAGAAAGTACTTTCTTCTTCACAACACTCTTCTTCATAAATCCATAGAATAATCCTACCCTATAAAAACATTACTCTTTCAAAACTAACCTCAAAAAACAAAAAGAAAAAAAAAGCAAACCTACAAATTTAACACTCTGTCTTGCACAACTTCTGTTCCAAGCTCAACTTCTTGCCTGAACCTGCAAATAAAAAAGTCAAACTTGCCGCAAGTAACGTTAAAGGATACTCATACCCATTTGGCGCAAAAAAACCATTTACAATATGCACTTTCACAATAGCAACTAACATCACTATACTAAGCAATAAACCTGCATATCGTGCACCAAATCCTAAAATCAATGCTAGTCCTCCTGCCGCTTCAACTAACGCTACCACCCATGCAAAAAATCCTGCCGCAGGAATTCCCACTTGGCCAAAAAATCCGCTCACCATCCCAATACCCATCAACTTCTGTATTCCATGCACCAAAAATACAATTCCTACCCCTAACCGTAAGAATACAAACCCCCAATCCGCATACGGACCAAAACATTTCCCTAACATACATTTATTTTCCATTTTTACCCCTCCATTAATTATTTATAAAAATAATAACAAACATCACGAACGATTCCCCTCAAATTCATCCAACTCCCCAAGCGCACCATCCAATCCATCATCAGGAAGCACCATTTTATCTACTGTTACATTAGTTACATTAAGTCCTACTGGCGATTCCCCACTTATTACATCATTTTCTTGTTTTACCTCACCACATCCAACCACCAACAACATCATGATTAATAGAACAATAATAGTCATCAGCGTAACAAATTTCATTGTTTCACCTTCGCCGCTAATTCTTTCCAATCCTCTCGTGCAGCTAACAACACTTTAATTCGTTGCTCTTTAGTCTGTACCATGTTAAACGCACTCTTCTTTAACTCCATTTTCACCACAAAATCACGTACATCATCAAAACCTAAATAGCCTTTGTCCAATAACTCTTCCGCTTCTTCTTCTAAATTATATAACCGAAACTTCACCACCGCATACACTTTCTCACGTAAACGTACCATACACTCTTCACGCATCTCCTCTTTTAACCCCGCACACTTCGCCCTCCCCTCAGTAACATTTCCAACATCCACCGCATTTTTCACACAATCTATACGTTCTTTTCCATTTTCCTTTTCCCAACACGGCTGCACAGCTTCATACACATTTAAACACTTCTCCTTATCTTTTCGCACCATACATTCCTCAGGATAAAAATTCTGATACTCATTTCGTTCTTTTTCCGATAATCGCAATCGACACGTAACCCTATCCTCAATCCCTAAATACCCTCCGCACTTCAACTCTTTCCCTTTCTTCTCTTTCTCCATCACAACTTGGGTTTCATCAACACAAGCAGCTTTACTATATACATAATATTGTCCCACACACTTTGGATGCGAAAGTTGTACTTGCTCTATTCCTTCTGCCACATCTGCTTCCAATACATATCTCCCAACAGGAGTCAGTGACCGTATTTGTAATTCCTTCAACTCCGAAGAAAAAGCCGTACGTGAATATATTAACAGCCTTTTCTTGCCATCCATCAGCGTTTGAAATTGAAACTGTAAATCATCAACAGCTACATTATCTGCCGTAAAATATATCTCCAACTTTTTTCCTTTACGCACACATTTCTGTACATCCAAGCTCACAATCTTACAACTAAATTCTAACCCCGGACAACTCACCGTTTTATTTCCATTCTTCAAATCAATAACGTCATACTCACCTTTTTGCACGAAAACTGCTTCCTCTGATATAAAAGTCGTACCCTCCCATCTACCAGGCACATCCATCACTTTCCCACTGGCCCTAGAAACAACCTGAACTGGTGCCGCCATCGGATTTTGAAAAAACTCTAACTTCCCCGCCTCATCACACTTCAACCCATACAAAAATGACCCACTACCCCCTGAACCACCTGAAGAACTACTTCCTCCCCCACCTGATCCACCGCCTCCTCCCCCTGCTGCAACAACAGAACTAACCAGAATAAAAAGAGCACAAAAAATAACCAACAAGACACCTAACTGCTTAATAAAAGACATAATTCCTCAAAACAAAAACAACTATATAAACATTCCCTCACTTAAATTTTAATTAAAACGTAAAAAAAAGAAAAACATATAAACAATATCCCATTCATACCAATAAAATGAATCCCAAAATCATCTTAATCATCCAGCTTATCCTAATGGGTTTATTCCTATACCTCATTTTTGGTGTATTTGATGCCAAAAAAACCTCCGGCTTAATCGGCATTGGCGCCTCCATGATAGTTGTATTTGGTATTGTACTCTTCCTAGAAAAAATCAAAGAAAAAATGAATCAAGCAACAACATTTGAAACACCTCAAGAACAAACACCCCCAACTCAACAATCACCTGTAGCGACTGCACCTGCTCAACCAACAACACCATCCCCAAAAACTAATACCACAAACAACACAACTACCAAAAATATAACTTCTTCTTCACAATTAAAATAATTAACAAGATAACAAGAAAAAGATTAAAACTCAAAAAGATAAAAAAATATTAAAAAAACTTTTCTACACTGTAAACTTAAATTTATACTCTTTCACAACTTTTCCATCAACCGTAATTTTTCGTGAAATCTCCCCTTTACGAAGAGCCCTCTTTCGTGCCGTATCAGGGTCTTTAGAAAGCAATTTATCATCCACCTCAATATCTTCTACAAAATATGTTTGATTCACACACAACTCACTAAAATCTTTCACATCCACATCAAACAAATAATCCTGCTTCAATACAGAAAGCCAATCTTTCGGCAGTTTCAATGTGACAAACTTCTCCGTCGGCGAACCAAGTTTTGGTGTTGTCTGCTTTTTGACTTTTAATTCCCCGCCATCAAAAGAAACATTAAACAATAAATACTCTGTAAACAACTCCGTAATCAACTTTTGAAACATCACTTTACTCAGCTTCTGCGCCGTCAATACAAACTTGCTTCCTGGCTTGCCAAATCGGCGCGCATTTTCAAACTCCACACCTAATTTATTCAATGTCGCAGATAAATCTTTCACCGTCTCAATCGTTCCGTTAACCGTAACCTCCCCTTTCACATTCTCCGCAATAAATTTCTGAAAAAAATTAAGATACTCAAACCCCCCTTGAACCGTAATATCCTTTTTAACTTTCACCACAAACGGCTCTTTCACAAACTCTCCTAAACTATAGCGCGTAAACGCATTATGCACTTCATCAGTGATATCTTTATTAAAAATTTTCTGTATAAAATTAGTAGTAGCCATAATACTTTCCTCTTTTTCCGTTTATTATTTTCTCTTTAATATTTAACTTAAATTTAGACATTTCAATAACAAGCAGAATATAAATGTTTCGCTTCGCAGTTTTTATAAGTAGAACATCACTTAAAATCATTATGCAAGGTATCATCTTTGATTGGAATGGCACATTGTACGAAAAAAACAAAGGATTGTTTCCAAAAACCATTGAAATTCTGGAATATTTAAAGCAAAATTATCCCCTCTGTCTCATCACTCTCGCCAAAGAAGATAACCAAAAACGTCAAGAAATTCTTAAACAAACTGGGATTATCTTTTATTTTAAACATATTATCATCGATACCACAAAAACTACTCAACACTATCAAAAATGTATGGAAATGATGCATACATCACCTCAAAACACTATTATTATTGACGACCGCACACAACGTGGGATTAAAATCGGCAACCAACTTGGCTGCCAAACCTATTGGATTACAGAAGGTGAATACGCTCATGAACTTCCTGATAAAGAAACAGGAGAACCCACAAAACGAATTAAAAATATCGAAGAATTATTAAAATGTTTATAAAGTATAGTAAGTGACATAAATGATTATACAACAGCCACTTATTATACACAAGACAAAGAAACTACTTTGTGTGTGCAGAAATTGGTATTCTCCTATTTCTTCAGTTTACCAAGAAAATACAAATTATGTAAAGAGAACTTTGCAAAAAGCAATTCTTTCCATCAGGAAAGTCACGAACGCTAGTGA
>CAYSCV010000031.1:0-13855 GCA_964429715.1 uncultured Methanosarcinales archaeon | reverse complement strand
TATCGAACAGAGCATGATTATCGTTTCTTAGAGGGAGATGGAATTGTGTATCCTGAAGCGAATCTTAGAGATGGGGATGTACTTATTGGAAGAACAAGTCCGCCACGATTTTTAAGCAGTTTAGATGAATATAATCTTTCCACTTCAACACGACGAGAGAGTTCTATTTCGTTAAAACAGGGAGATAGAGGGATTGCTGATTTTGTTGTTGTTACAGAGAATGAAGAAGGGAATAAGTTAGTACAAGTGCGATTGCGTGAGGAACGAATTGCAGAAATTGGGGATAAATTTACTTCACGACATGGTCAGAAGGGTGTTACGGGAATTTTAGTGCCAATGGAAGATGCACCATTTAGTACTTCAGGAATTGTGCCTGATTTGATTTTCACTCCACACGGTATTTCTTCACGGATGACAATTTCACATTTGATTGAGTTAATTGGTGCTAAAGTTGGAGCATTAGCGGGACGATTGGTGGATGGAACTTTATTTGAAGGAGAAAAAGAAGCAGATTTACGTCAAGAATTGTTAGATTTAGGTTTTCGTGAGGATGGAACAGAAGTGTTTCATGATGGAAGAACAGGAAAACAAATGCTTGCTAAAATTTATGTAGGCAACATGTATTATTTACGATTACGACATATGGTTGCAAATAAGATGCAGGCTCGAGCAAGAGGACCTATCCAGCTTTTGACTAGACAACCAACTGAGGGTAAAGCAAAAGAAGGGGGATTACGTTTAGGTGAGATGGAGAAAGATACGTTGATTGCACATGGAGCTTCGTTGCTGTTGAAAGAGCGATTTGATGCTGATAGAATTGTCATGCCGATTTGTGAAAAATCAGGATTAATGGGCTTTTATGATTTTAGAAAGAATGGGCGTTCGATATCTCCGCTTTATGGAGATAATTCAGATATGTCAGATATTGAGATGAGTTATGCATTTAAGTTATTATTAGATGAGATTAGAAGTTTAGGGTTATATGCAAAATTAAATTTAAGAGGGAAGTATTAACGTAAGGGAGAGAGATTAAAATGGCCACACAAGTTCACAAACGGATTGAAAGTATTTCATTTGGTATTTTTTCACCAAAGTTAATGGTTGATACAGCGACAGCAAAAGTGGTTACACCGGAATTGTATGATCGTGAAGGGTATCCCGTAGATGGTGGGTTAATGGATTTACGGTTAGGAGTAATTGATCCAGGTTTACGATGTAAGACCTGCGGGCAAAAATTGAAAGAGTGTCCTGGACATTTTGGTTATATTGAGTTAGCACGACCGGTTATCCATGTTAAATTCGTACGACAAATTTATGATATATTACGATCAAGCTGCCGTTCTTGTTGTCGTATTTTGATTCCGGATGAGAATTTGAAGAAATATCTTCATTTTTTGAATACGATTGGGATGGAAGAAGGGTATGAAGCTCGTCGACGAAAAATTAGAGAAATTGTGGCAAAATATAAATTAAAAGAGACATGTCCACATTGTAATACAAAGCAAGAAAAAATAAAGTTAGAGAAACCTTATAATTTTTATGAAGGGGAAATTAGATTAACACCTATTGAGATTAGATCACGATTAGAAAAGATTCCTAGTGAGGATTTAACTGTATTTGGATTTACATTAGCGGATTTTCGACCAGAATGGTTAATATTAACGGTGATGCAAATTCCACCAGTAACGATGCGGCCAAGTATTACTTTAGAATCAGGGGAGCGAAGTGAAGATGATTTAACGCATAAATTAGGCGATATTGTTCGAATTAATCAACGTTTATTTGAGAATATTAACGCGGGAGCGCCGGAAGTTATTATTGAAGATCTTTGGGATTTATTGCAATATCATGTTACCACATTTTTTGATAATGAGGTGCCGCAACTGCCACCTGCACGTCATCGAGGCGGTCAAGTATTAAAGACGCTCGCAAATAGAATTAATAGTAAAGAAGGACGTATACGTCATAATTTAGCAGGAAAGCGAACGGATTTTTCTGCGCGAACGGTTATTAGTCCGGATCCACAAATTGATTTGAATGAAGTGGGTATTCCAGTTGTTATGGCAATGACTTTAACAGTTCCTGAACGAGTAACGGAGTGGAATAAAGAGTATTTGAAGCGATATGTGACAAATGGGTCTAAAGTGTATCCTGGAGCGAATTATGTAATTAAAGCAGATGGGAAACGCAAGACGATCACGTTAGAAACAAAAGAGGAAATTTTAGCAGAATTGGAAGTTGGGTATACAGTTGAGCGTCATTTGATTGATGGAGATATTGTGTTATTCAATCGACAACCTTCATTGCATAGAATGAGTATGATGTGTCATCTTGTTCGAGTATTACCAGGAAGAACATTTCGATTAAATCCGGCGGTATGTAATCCTTATAACGCAGATTTTGATGGTGACGAGATGAACTTACATGTACCACAGACGGAAGAAGCGCGTTCGGAAGCAAAAATTTTAATGTTAGTTGAAACACAATTAATCAGTCCTAGATATGGTTTAAGCGTGGTGGGTGGAATTCATGACGCGATTACAGGTAATTATTTATTGACAAAAGAATTAGTTGTTTCACGTGCAGAAGCAATCGATATGTTATTTACCTGCGGGGTTACAGATTTTAGTCGATTACCGGCAAAAGAAAAAGTGGATGGAAAAGATGTCTTTTCAGTTTTATTGCCCGATGATTTTACATTTATTGGTAAGGATAAAAGCGGTAATGAAGTTAAGATTGTGAATGGTGTATTAAAAACGGGTTCAATGGATAAAGCTAATTTAGGTCAAGAGAGCGGATTAATGCTGAGAAATATTTATGAACGGTATGGAGAAGGGTATACCGCAGAATTGTTAGGGAAAATTTCAAAGTTAGGAATTGCGGTTTTATCACGACGAGGATTTTCTATCGGGATTGGAGATATGGATCTTTCAACTGAGACAAATGAAGAAATTCATTCCGTCATTGAAAAGTCGCAAGATGAAGCAATGAGATTAATTGATTTATATCACAAGAATGAACTTGAGGTTTTACCAGGACGAACCCTGGAAGAGACGTTGGAACTGCGTATTTTAGAAGCGTTAAATAAAGCACGTAATAAGAGTGGGGATATTGCGATGAAGCAGAATCGATATAGTGCAGCGTTAGTTATGGCACGATGCGGGGCACGAGGAAATGTGTTGAACATTGCACAAATGACGGCGATTGTTGGTCAGCAGGCTTTACGGGGTAAGCGAATCGATACAGGGTATAAAGGAAGAACATTACCTTATTTTAAACAAGGAGATTTGAGTCCAAGAGCAAAAGGATTTATCAAGAATAATTTCAAGAGCGGATTGCAACCATATGAATTTTTCTTTGGAGCGATGACGGGAAGAGACGCGCTGATGGATACGGCGTTGCGAACACCAAAATCGGGATATCTTTATAGACGATTATCAAACGCGATGCAAGACCTTAAAGTTGATTATGATGGCACCGTACGTGATGCAAGTGGAAAAGTTGTGCAATTTAAGTTTGGGGAAGATGGGCTTGATGTTTCTAAAACTAAGAATGGTGTGCTTGATGTGAAGCGAATAGTGCAACATGTTGTAGGTGAAGTACGATGAAGAAAGAACATGAAGAATTAATTCAAAGTTATAGTGAGAAATTGCCTTTGACAGTATTAGATGAAGTGAGGCAAGAGGTTCCTAGTGATATCAGCAAAGAAAAGTTAGTTAAGATTCTTCAAGAAGTGCAGGATGCGTATGATCTTGCACGTGTTAATGCGGGAGAATGTGTGGGTTTAGTTAGTGCGGAAAGTATTGGGGAGCCAGGTACGCAGATGACACTTAATACATTTCACTTTGCAGGGGTTTCAGAGATGAACGTTACGACAGGTCTTCCGCGGATTATTGAGATTTTTGATGCGCAGAAAGAAATTAAAACACCGATGATGGAAATTTATTTGAATGATTCACATAATACTTTAGAGAATGTTAAGAAGTTTGCATTGAAAATTAAAGAAACGCTTTTAGGTGAATTAGTTGAGGAGTATGCTTTGAATATTTTTGAACAAACATTACGAGTTGTATTAAATAAGTCGTTATTGAAAGAATATGATTTAACAGCAAAAGATTTGTTAAAGAATTTCAAGACGAAAATGAAAGGGTTTACTATCGAAGCTGAAGATAATCAACTTATTTTTGTGCATAAAGGTAAAGTGGAAGAAATAAAAGAGTTATATATTGTTAAAGAAAAAGTAAAAACAATTAAAATTAAAGGGTTGAAAGGGATCAAGCAAGTTCTTCCAGTTAAGAGAGGCGAAGAGTATATTGTGTTAACTTCAGGGACAAACTTAAAAGAAGTGTTAGAATTGCCAGAAGTTGATGCAGAGAGAGTAACGTGCAATGATATCAATGAAGTGTATCACTTGTTAGGCATTGAAGCAGCACGGCAGTCAATAATTAATGAAGTCTATAAAGTTATTGAATCCCAAGGGTTGAATATTGATATTCGTCATATTATGTTGGTTGCAGATATTATGTGTGCAACGGGTATTTTAAAAGGTATTACACGATATGGTGTGGTTAGTGAGAAAGCAAGTGTATTAGCACGAGCATCATTTGAGACGCCAATCAAACATTTAATCAATGCGGCATTAGAAGGAGAAATAGATAATTTGACTTCAGTTGTCGAGAATGTGATGATCAATCAGCCGGTGCCGTTAGGAACGGGGTTGCCGGGTTTAGTGACAAAGATGAAGTAAAATCAGGTGGAGAATACTATTAGTTAAAATAATATTTTAAAGAGGGAAGCTTTTTAAATAATAGCGAATCTCATTAATTATCGAACATTTGTGAGATTTGCGAGAATAGTAAATTGCATGATAAACGTTCGATAATTAATGCAATTAACTATAATAGCGAGGATTGGTGAATACGTATGGCACAAGAAAAAGAATTAGGTCAAGAATTTAAAGATTTACGAGTTAAGATACAAGAGAAGAAAGTAGTTATTGGTGCAGAAAGAGTGTTGAAAGAATTGAAAGCACGAAGAGTACAAAAAGTATATTTGGCAAATAATTGTCCGGCAAAATTAAATGAAGATGTGAAATATTATGCTCGCGTAGCAGAAATTCCAGTTGTAGATATGGCTTATTCTAATGAGGAATTAGGTGTGTTTTGCAAGAAGAATTTTTTTGTGTCGGTGTTAGCGATTGCAGAATAAATTGGTGTGGGTGTTAGGAATTTATTATGAATAGGTTAAAGTTGGATCAAGAGGTATTAGGTCTTTGTTCTATCGTTGAGAGGGTTACGCATGCTCGGGTTATTGATGGTTTTAAAGAAAATGAGATGTATTATTTTGTTGTGGGAACTGGAGAAATTGGAAAAGCAATAGGGGAGCGAGGGAGTAATGTTCAACGATTTCAACAGGAATTTGGGAAAAGAGTGAGGATGATTGAGTATAATGAGAATATTGCTCAATTTGTGAGAAATGTGATTTATCCTCTGAAAGTTGAGCGTATTGAAGTAAAGGATAAAGAAGTGGTGTTGTCGGATTCGAATAAAAAAACAAAAAGTTTATTAATAGGTAGGGAAAGCAAGAATTTAGATATGATTAATCGGGCGGTAAAGCGATTTTTTGCTGTCGATGTGAAAGTGATTTAAATAAAAAATTCAATTAAAAAGGTTATGTATTATGGGCGGAAAAACAAAAGGATTAGGAGCAGCAAAGAAGTTAAAGAATAGGCGAACAATGTTTAAGATAGTTTCACGTTCAAAGATGAAGAAGAAGTTTGATCCGTTATCAGGTTCATCACAAGCAAAAGGAATTGTGTTAGAGAAGATTCAAGTTGAAGCAAAGCAGCCAAATTCGGGAATGAGGAAATGTGCGCGAGTGCAGTTAGTTAAGAATGGGAAGCAAATCACAGCATTTATGCCTGGGGATGGAGCACAAAAATTAATTAACGAGCACGATGAGGTTGTTATTGAATGTATTGGCGGCAAGATGGGTCGATCAAAAGGGGATTTGCCGTGTATCCGGTGGCAAGTTGTGAAAGTGAATGATCAGAGTTTGGATGCATTATTACGCGGAAAATTGGAGAAAGCAAGGAGATAAAATGGCAGATATTACTTTTTTTAACAGATGGGATATTTCAAAAGTTGAAATTAAAGATGCAGGATTGATTAAGTATATGTCCATCAGCCCGCGATTTTTACCGAAAACTGGGGCACGATATGCGGGAAATCGGTTTCATAAGTCGTATACGTCGATTGTTGAGCGGCTTGCGGTTAAGATTATGGGTTCTGGCCATAAGTCTAAGAAGCATTTTATGAGTTCTGGTCACAATACGGGTAAGAAGAATAAAGCGCTTGCGATTGTGGAAGCGGCTCTTGCAAAAGCAGAAATTAAAATGAAGATGAATCCGATTGCGGTGTTAGTTAAAGCTGTTGAGAATGCAGCACCACGTGAGGAAGTTATTGCAATTGAGTATGGGGGAGCAAGATATCCTAAAGCGGTTGATGTGGCACCACAGCGACGAATTGATTTAGCATTACGTTATATGACGCAAGGGGCGTATATCAAATCTTTTAATAAGAAGATGAAGATTGAGGATGCGCTTTCTGATGAAATTGTGGCGGCAGCGCAGTCAAGCGGGCGAAGTGCGGCGGTGTCAAAGAAGCGTGATTTAGAAAGACAGGCAGCAAGTAGTAAGTAGGGTTGCTGGTTTATTTATTCTTATTTTCTTAGTGTCTTCTTATTTTTGGTATGGAGAAGTTTGAATAATTAATATTTACAGAAAGCACTGCTTTCTTATGTTGCTTACTGCAACATTTACTCAAACTGAAGAAATAGGAGAATACCTATTTCTGCACAGGAAATCATAGATTTCCATGTTCTCTAAGAGGCTCTGTCACTGCGGTTCCGAGGTTGCCGCGAGCAACCTTTGCAATGCAAGAAAAGTGAAAACTATCACTTTTCTGCACAGAAATGTGATATTTTTTCACATTTCTTGTGGCGCAATTTTAAGCTTATCTGTGCACCTATCGGTCCAGACTAAATGTTACATTCTGTCATTACATTCCGAACTTGCCTTACTGGCAAGTCTAGTCACTAGCGTTCGTGACTTTCCTGATGGAAAGTTCTGTCACTCACGTCTCCTCAATGCGTTTCAGAGTCCTCGCCACTGGCTGCGGTTCCGAACTTGCCTTACGGCAAGAATCCCTATTTTGCAAAGTTCTCTATACTTCAACGACAGTTTTTTAAAGAAGAGAGATTGAGGTAGTTATCATGGGCGCGTGGCTCAACGGTAGAGCGCATCGTTCGCAACGATGAGGTTTCGGGTTCAAATGCCAGCAATCTAGGCGAGTTAAGCGGGATGGATATTCCTTGAGGGAAATCCATCGCACTACGATAGTTAAATTGTTGTTTGAAAGTCCCGACGCGTCCATTCTTTTCGAATATCTTGGTTAGGGTATCTTGCTTGAAATAGATAGGTTTTTAAACCTTGAAATATTCTTTCTTATATTAAAAGGGTAGTAAATAATCTTGCTCTTTTAGTGATTTAAAAAAAGAGGTGATATTAATGGGATGTGGATCAAATATGTGCGGTGGTTGCCATGGTGCTAAGAAGATCGTGGTCGGATTATTGTTGTTGTTGAATGCGTTTTACTGGCCGTTATGGGTTGATTTATCAGGATGGATTTCTTGGGTAGCAGTGTTAATGGTTGTTGGGGGAGTAGTAATGTTGATTAAACCTAATGGCTGTGGACATTGTAGTATGCCGGCTTCAGCACCTGCTAAGAAGAAACGATAATTTTTTTTTAATATTTTTTCTTGATTTTTTTCTCATTTTTTGTTGGTTGTTTTATGGTACAAGTGGTGTTCTTGTCTTTTTAGAGAGGTAATTGGTTATAGAGGGGTTTGATTAACTATCGAAATTTACTTCAACCCCCTCTAAGAAGGACTTGGTCACTAGCGTTCCGAGGTTGCTGTGGCAATCTTTGAGGAACCCCTAAAATTGGGTTAATCAAAGTCCTCTATATATGTTTCTCATGACTATAGCACAAAGGCATGAAGTCAAATTTGTATTCTTTGGCAAGTAAAATGCTTTCGTAGCGTTTGATTTGGGGGAAGTGGGATTTTATGTCTTCAACGGATTTATAGAATTCTTCGATGTTATCTACAACATATTCAACCTCAAAGGGCCATTCGCCGACACAGAAGATGAAGTAGGGCATGTTATATTGTGTGCGGCAGTATTCAATGAGTTTGGCGTGCAGCTGGTCGTTTATGACGTTTATATAAAAAATTACTTTATAGAATTGTTTTTGTAAGATTGTGTAGTTTAGAGAGATGGTGTAGCCTTTAATGACTTGGGATTTTTCCAGGGCTTTGATTTTGTATTGGATGATGCGGGGGGTTGTGTGAAGATGTGCGGCGATTTCGACTACGGATAGACGAGAGTTATTGGCGATGGTTTTGAGAAGTTCGAAATCAGTTTTGTCTAACGGCAGATCTTCACGATCATTAGCGGTGTAGAGGATGGTGCTGTAGTAATATTTTTCTTTCAGGATCCAGCCTTTTTGCATATTGCCGATGGCTAACGTGATATTGAAATTTTGAGTAAGAATGTAGGGGCCGTAGCGGTTATAAAAATCTTTTATGAGGTTGTTAAAATGTTCGACGTTTTGAGAGAAGATGATGATGTTCATATCCCATCTGCCTTTACAGGTGGTGATCCATTGAACATAGGGGTTGGCTTTGAGGTAGTGAATCAATTCTTGTTCTTTTTCTCGTGAGAGGTTTTGAAATTGGAAGTATAATTTGTGCATGGAATAGCCGAATTTGGTGGGATTGATGATGGTTGGGAATTTGTTGATGATGTGTTTTGCGAGCAGTTGTTTGATTCTGTAGTCGACTTTTTCACGTGATATTTTCAGTGATTTTGCGATGCGGCTATTGGATTGGCGGGAGTTTTTGTCTAGTTCGGCGAGGATTTTTTTGTCAATGAGGTCGATTTTGAGGTTGTGGGTGGAAGAATGGTTCATTTTTTACATAAATAACATTTTAGTATATAAATTTTGTTATTGTTGTTGATATTTGTGGCGTAGGTTTTATGATTGTAATACTACTGTTTAGTTGTTATATGGCTGTGACTGTTCCTTTGGAATTAGATATTATTCGTACGAATAAAGGGTATACAATGAATGGCTGGAATTTTTCGGTGGCTGAGGTTACATTAGCGTTGCAGTCGGATAGGATGTTGAATCCGACGATGGAATTAGCAAGCAATAGCTGTCCGTGGGATTGTTTTTTCTGTTTTACCGAGGATCCAAGTAATCCAGAAGGGTTAAAGAAGAAGCTTCATGGTGAGATGACACTTGAGGAGCGGTTGCGGGTAATTAATGAGGCGGCGGATTTAGGAGCGCGATCAGTTAATATTGTGGGGGCGGGAGAGCCGACAATCGATGTGCATTTTTGGCGAATTGTTAAAGAGATTGTTGAATGGGGGATGGTGCCGATTGTGTATACGGAAGGGGCATTGCGATTGACTGATAAACGGTTTGTGGAACGGTTGTATGAGACGGGGGCGACGGTGGTGTTGAAAGTAAATAGTTTATGGAATAAAGATTATCAGAATAAGGTGGTAAATAGTGGTGAACGCAGATTGAAGCCGCTGCAAATTGATTATTTTGAGGAGCGAAATAAAGCATTGCAGGTGTTATATGATGTGGGATTTAATCGTCATGATCCGACGCGGTTAGCGTTTGATACGATTATTTGTACAGAAAATTATGAGGAGATTGCGCGATTGCATCGTTATACGCGGGAACATAATATTTTTGTGTTGTTTGTGGGGTACCTGACATCAGGACGGAGCAGCAGCATGATTCAGAATGCGGTGTCGCGAGCGGAGTTGTTTGGGAAGTTTGGGGAGTTGGCGCAAATTGATGGGGCGGAGTATGGTATTGTGCATGAGAGCAAATTTCCATATGGAGGAGGAGTGCCGTGTACGATACGGGGGTTAGGGTTACATGTGGGTATCAGAGGGGATGTGTATGATTGTCCGGGGGAATTGGAAGCGTTAGGAAATATTCGAACGGGGAGTTTGCGTTCGTATTGGGAGAAGACGAGGCATATTCGGGAGAATTTTGATGGGGGGTGTTTACCGCGAGAGGAGTTTTGGAAGAAGTATGAGAAGATTGAAACTGTGATGGACGGAAGAAAAAATGATAAAGGGTTTGTGATTCGGTCTGGGTGACTATTTGACTTTGATTATTTTTTTAAATTCAAATATGCGAGCGTGCCCGTGATGAGTACAGCGATAACGCTTGCCCAAATAGGAATTTGCCAGTTGTTGATTTGGGCGGGCCAACTTAAAAGGACGCGAAGCAGTTGCAGCAAGGTCATTACCGCGAATAGTGCGCCTGATATATTTGAAATTATTTTTGTTGCCATGATATTTCACCTCACATTTTGTTATGATATGAGTATATCTTTATAGTTTAAATATTTTATGGGTTATTTTTATAAAGGAGTTAAGAAAGGTAGAAGATATGCCAGCGTCGCATAACCCGGTATTGCGTCAGTCTCGAAGCAACTTTTAAGAAAAGTTGAAAATTCACTGAGCGAACTGATTCCTTACGGAATTCCCGGTTCAAATGCAAGCAATCTATGCAAGTTGGGCGGGCTAAGCCCACCTATGAAAATTAGATTATTGTAAGAAAGTCCGGGCGCTGGCGCTTTTTTTTCAATTTTTAGGAGTTATATTTATATATCCCATTCTATTTATTTAGTCTATGAGTAAAATAGTATTAGATCCTAAAGTACTTGCAGGAAAACCGATTATACAAGGGACACGTATGTCGGTTGAATTTGTGTTGCAGTTATTGTCTTCTGGGATGAGTGTAGAAGATATTCTCAAAGAGTATTCTCATTTGAAGAGAGAAGATATTTTAGCGGTGTTGGAGTATGCTACAAATGTGTTGAGGCATGAGGAAGTGTATGCTGTACCCGTCCATGTTGGGTAGTTGTTATATTTATGAAGTTCCTAATAGATGAAAATATGGTTATTCTTACAGAGGATAAAGTTATTGTGCAAACTGCATTTAGTTCTACAGATTAGGGTGAGAGGTGCGTTTTTAACTATACGCTTATAAAACATGTTCATTATTTCCTTTTATGCTGCAAAAGATGTATGTTCGGGTTGAGGAGTATAAATTGGAGTATAAGTTTCATGCGGTTGTTCTTTTGGTTGATACGTTGGATGAGGTTTTAGCGGCGCAGGCTATTTTAAAGAGTCAGATGCATAAGTTTAGAAGTTTACAGTTGAAGAGTTCGTTGTTTCTTTCTGTACCGCATTTGGATGGGATTACGGCGTTTTCTATTGTTCTTGAAGATGCGGGGTCTGTTGAGGATATTTTGAAGCGGTGTCAGGGGAAGTATGTTGAACTGATTGTTCCGTATGCTCTTTTTTCGGAAAAGTTGCTTAAGCAATGTGAACGAGCGGATAGGGTGATTATTTCTTTTTGTTCTGAAGAAGAGTTGTTGGGGTTGAATGATGTGTTTAAGGCGTGTATTACTTTTCGTAGGTTTCCTTTGATGCAAAATGTGCCGTTGTGTAAAATTGATGTGAAGTTTGCGTCTGAGATATATATGAGAAAGGAGGCAGTGTTGGCTAAGCCAAAATCTTGTGAGGGTTGTTTATTACAGAAGTATTGTTCGTTTGAGGGGAGAGGGTTTGTTCCTGTTCCGATTGTTGATAGTGAGAAGTATGCAGGGGTGTTAGCGTTTCTTGCCAATGAAGATTCTACTGCTCGGTTTTAATGTACAAGAATCGGTGTTTCCGTTAGGGCTTAGCTATTTGAAGGGCTATCTTTCTGTGCATCATCCTGAGGTAGAGGTGGAGTTGAAGGAGTTTTCGTTTGGGAATCGCTATACCTATGAAACAAATAAAAATGTGGAATTACAGGTGTTGTCGTATATTTTATTGAGCAAGCCTGAGGTGGTGGCGTTTAGCAATTATATTTGGAGCGGGGAGATGGCGCAGGATTTTGCGTGCGCGATTAAACAGCTTGATGCTTCGATTACGGTGGTTTTAGGCGGGGTTGAGGTCGATAAGAATCATTTGAAACCAGGGGTTGATTTTATTATTACTGGAGAAGGGGAGATTGCGCTTTCAGAATTGGTTGATTTTTTGCAAGGCAAATGTCTAATTGAGGATGTGTCGAATGTGATTTGCTGGAAGGATGGGGGTGTTTTAGAAACGAAGAAGAAAGAGGTTAAGGTACTTGATACGATTCCGTTTCCGTATCGGTTTAGTTTGCAGAAGAATTTTGAGGCGGTTCGTATTGAGACGTCTCGTGGATGCGTCTATAATTGTCATTTTTGTTATTATGCGCAAGCAGATTTTCGTAACTTTTCGCTTGATTATTTGCGGGAGAATTTGAGGTATTTATTTTCTGAATTTACGTTTCGCAATCTGACATTTATTGATGCGAATTTTAATACAAATAAAGAGAGAATGTTTGCGATTTTGGATATGGTTGAGGAGAATGTTGTGCGTTGTGGCTGTAAAATCGAAGTGCATTGTGAATTGCGGCCGGAGTTGATTGATGTGGATATGGTTAGTTGTCTGGGACGGTATTCGTTTCGCATACGGGTGGAGCTGGGGTTTCAGTCCTCAAATTCTCATGTGTTGTTGTTGGCAAATCGGCCGACGAATTTGTTGAAAGTGAAAGAAGCGTTGGCGTTGTTGGATCGTTCTTCTATTGCGTATAAGATTGATTTGATGTATGGATTGCCAGGGGATACTTTTTTTTCGTTTTTGCAGTCAATGCAGTTTTTGCTGCGCAATGCGCGCAAGCAGCATAAAGTGGTTGCGCATCATTTTATGGTGTTGAATAATACGGTGTTTGGTTTACAGGGGATGGTTAGGTTTACGCCATCTGCGAGCAGTATGATTTTGAAAACTGAGACCCAAGATACGTTAGAATTGTATTTGACGAAGTTGTTTGTGGAGATGGTGAATGAAGAGATGGCGTGGTATTGAGGTTGTGTTTTTGATGTTTTTTACTGAAATTCTTTAGAATTCTATGGAACCTCACTCTACATTCTAATGATTGGTTTATTTTGTTGCCAGGCTTGATTCATTTTTTCTACACAAATGGGAACAAAATCTTGTACGCCGTAGGTTTGTATTATTTTCATAAATTCTTGATACATTCGCATGTCAGATTCATTTTCAATTTCATAAATTGCTACATTATTTTTTGGAAAGAGTGCTTTTTCTAACACTTGCCCTGCGTGTTCGAGATAATGGATGATTCCTAATTTGCCCATTTTTTGAATTATTTCTGCTTTGTCATCTAGGCCGCCTGGTTGTTCGGCGTCACTGATGACTTCTTCTAATTTTTTTCCTGCAAATGAGAGCTCGTGATCTTTTGCATGTGTTTGTTTACGCATTTCTTGGAATGGCTGTGCTTGCGCCATGGCCCAATGGGTGAGTTCATGCGTGATTACTCTTTGGTATTTGTCAAACACGGGGTTCATTTTTTCTTTTCCCATCAAGTTGGTGATAGCAGGAATAAAGGGTAGGGCAAGAGTTGGGCCTAATCCTATGGCGTCTTTTCCTATTAAGTATATGCCTTCTTGATTTCCATAGAATTTATTTTCTTCTAGTAAATTAATTACATCAAGTAGAGGTGAAGGGTTTATTCTTACTAAGCCTGATTCTTTTGGCAGGCTGTCTTGCCATTTTGTTACGGCTTGATCAACAGATTGTACATATTGCTGATCTGCGGTAACATAGGGTTTTTTATTTTTTGAACCCATGGTTGCAAAGGGTCCAAATACAATTGTTGGTTCGTCG
>CAYSCV010000030.1:0-13991 GCA_964429715.1 uncultured Methanosarcinales archaeon | reverse complement strand
CTAAATCTATGTTTACTATACGAAAAGAGAGGGTTTCGAAGGTGAGTTGGGCCATGTATGGGATGTTCTGGGGTGATTTTTTATAAAGATTGTGCTCTATTTATTACTGGGGGGAAATGGCACAATTTAGATGAATCTTACTCATTGAATCATACAATGGTTGATCAAGCATTAGTGCGTGAATTACTACGATAATTGGAAGCAGAGAAAGGTTGTGCGGTGCAGTTGAGAGTGGATACGCCGGTTTCAGAGGCATATGATGACTGGCAAAGGAAAATAATCGTCCATAGTTCTGATAAGTTAATTATTTGTTTTACTTTTGTTTATTTGAGCACACGCTTCTTCATCAAAATAATTGCGAAAGTTAGGTTTAGAGATCTGGCGGTCCATGATTTTAGATATACTTGTTTTTATATAAGATCTACCCTCAAATATGCTTTTATCACAACAATCTTTAAAAAACGGGTTTGTTCTTATTAATAGTATGACTGTTACCTCTGCCACTCCCAGCATTCTAGACATTGAATATGAGAATCTTACGCCAGGAATGAAGCAGTATCAAGAAGTGAAAAAGGCGCATCCGGATTGTGTGGTGATGCTGCGCATGGGGGATTTCTATGAGATGTTTTATGAGGATGCGGTGACGGCGGCGAGAGAGTTAGAGATTACGTTAACGGCGAGGGGAAAAGGGGAGACACGAGCGCCGTTAGCAGGGGTGCCGTTTCATGCATTGGAAACGTATATGGGAAGATTGGTAAAGAAGGGATATAAAGTGGCGATTGTGGAGCAGTTGGAAGATCCCAAGAAAGCGAAAGGGCTTGTGAAGCGAGGGTTAGTGCGGATTGTGACACCGGGAACGGTAATTGAATCTTCGTTATTGCAAGAGAATGAAAATAATTATGTAGCTTGTGTGACGGCGTTTGGTGAAGAGTATGCGTTAGCATTGGCGGATGTATCCACAGGGGAATTTTCTAGCGTGATGGTGCAGGGGATGTCGGTGTTATTGCAGGAATTAGTACGAATGATGCCAAGTGAGTGTGTGATTCCAAAGAGTTTAGGTGTGGATCAGGAATTAGTTACGCGGCTGAAAGGAATGGGTTGTTTTGTGACTACGTTTGATGATTATTTTTTCCGTATGAAGAATGCACGAGAGCTGTTATTAGATCATTTTAAGTTGAAGTCACTTGAGAGTTTTGGATTGGAAGAGAATGAAAAGTTGATTTCCGTTTCGGGTGGGTTATTGAAGTATTTATTTGAAACGCAGAAAAATAGCTTGCCGCATATTCAAAAGATTAGTGTGCGCGCAAATGCGCAAACGATGCTGCTTGATGCGGGGACGTTTCGGAATTTAGAATTGGTGCGAAATATTAGGGATAGTTCTTCGCGAGGGACATTGTTGTCGGTGCTTGATAAGACGATGACGCCGATGGGAGCAAGGTTGCTGAGGGCATGGTTGAAAACGCCGCTGTTGCAGGTGAAGGCAATTGAGAAACGGTTAGATGCGATTGAGGCATTGAATCAGAATATTATTGTGCGTGAAGAATTTATTTTGTTATTGAAGAAAATGTATGATGTGGAGCGGTTGATTGGTAGAATCAATTATGGCAATGCGACGCCGCGAGATGTGTTAGCATTGAAGCAGTCGTTAGAATGTATCCCGGCGATGACAACACAGTTAGCAGAGGTCTCGGGTGATATTTTACAACAGATGAGGAAGATGCCGCAGTTACAGGAGGTTGTAGAATTATTAGAACGAAGTATTCGAGATGATGCGATGGCGAGTGTACGCGAGGGGAACATTATTAGTGCAGGATATAATGATGAACTTGATCAGTTGCAGAATATTATGAAGAATAGTAAGCACTATTTACAGAAGTTAGAGAATGAAGAGCGAAAGAAAACAGGGATTGGAACGTTACGCATTGGGTTTACAAATGTGTTTGGGTATTTTATTGAAGTGACGCGGAAAAATTCGGCATTGGTGCCGGCGCATTATATCCGCAAACAGACGACGGTTAATACAGAACGGTATATTACGGAAGAATTGAAGAAAGAGGAGGAGAAGATTTTAGGAGCAGAGGAGAAGAGTGTGGAATTAGAGTATCAATTGTTTCAGGAAATTTTGGGAAAGATTCGGGAGAGAACGAGTGAGATTCAAGAAGTGTCTTTAGATGTGGCGGTGTTAGATGTGTTATGTGCACTTTCAACTGTGGCGCAGCAACAGCAATATGTACGACCTAAATTTGTCGAGGAGAATGTGCTGCAGATTCGCAAAGGACGACATCCAGTTGTTGAACAGTTAGAGGAGAGATTTATTGCTAATGATGTAGTGCTTGCGGATGGTGAGATGATGATTATCACCGGACCAAATATGGCGGGTAAATCGACGATTATGCGGCAGACGGCGTTAATTGTGTTACTTGCGCAAATAGGTTCATTTGTGCCGGCGCAGGAAGTGGTAATGGGAATTGTGGATAGAATATTTACGCGAGTGGGAGCGTATGATGATTTGAGTTCGGGGCAATCGACGTTTATGATTGAGATGACGGAGACAGCGTATATATTGAATAATGCAACAGCACGAAGTTTGATTATATTGGATGAAATTGGCCGAGGGACGTCGACGTTTGATGGGGTATCGATTGCATGGAGTGTGGCGGAGCATATTTACAATCGAATTAAAGCGAAGACGTTATTTGCGACGCATTATCATGTGATGAATAAGTTAGCAGAGAAGTTTTCTAAAATTACAAATTATAATGTGGCGGTGAAGGAGACGAAGAATGAGATTATTTTTTTGCATACGCTGGTGGAAGGAGGAACGGATGATAGTTATGGAGTGTATGTGGCTAAGTTGGCAGGTTTGCCGCAAGAAGTGTTAGAACGAGCAACGGAAATTCAGCAAGTTCTTGAGAAAGATGATGAGATGGTACGCAAGTTGAAAACGAAGAAGTTGCAGGAGCAGAAGAGTTTGGGGGAGTATTGAATTCTTTTAAAGAGTTGAAGCCACGAAAGCTTAATAAACCTAGATTGCATTACAGACTAAAAAGAGGTATGAGGTTGTGCATAGATGGTAGAGTTTACGTTCTTACAAAATTTTATGATTGCACTAGCGTTAGGTGCACTTATCGGTTTAGAGCGGGAATATGCACGATATAGAAAACGAGGGCATGATTATGCGGGAATTAGAACATTTCCGTTGATTTCGTTATTTGGGGCGCTCGCGGCGTATTTTGGGGAGGTTATATCACCGTGGGTTCTATTGGGAAGTATGATATTGATGGGGGTATTGATTATTATTTCTTATTTTGCAGATGTGGAAACGTCACGAAAGTATCATGGGGCGACTTCAGAAGTGGCGGGTTTTATCACGTTTTTTGTGGGAGTGTTATGTTACAAAGGAGAATTTACGTTTGCGGCGTTTATTGCGATCATCATGACAATTATTTTATATGCACGATCGATGCTACATAATTTTGCCGAGCATATAAAAAAGAAAGAGTTAGCGGACACATTAAAGTTTGCAGTCATAGCTTTTATAATTTTACCATTCTTACCTGATAAAGGATATGGGCCGTATGATATATTTAACCCATATCTTGTTTGGGTGATCGTGGTTTTTGTTTCAGGAATTAGTTTTGCGGGTTATTTTTTAATGAAATGGTTTGGGGAAAAAGGATTAACGTTAACTGCGGTATTAGGGGGGATTGCAAGCAGTACGGTTTTAACGACAAGTTTTTCGCAACGAAGTAAAAAAGAAGAGGGATTGTTTCAAGTGTTGGCGTTAGGAGTCATTATCGCAAATGGGATTATGCTTCTAAGGGTATTATTTGTACTATTTTTCTTGAACTCGGAGGTATATCTTAAAATCCTTATCCCTTTTGTGGTGTTAGCAGCAATTTTGGGAGTGGCAGGATATATCTTATGGAAGAAAATTGCGCCGGCAAAGCATAATAAATCACATCACTTAGAATTAGAATCACCATTTACTTTTTTGCCGGCATTGAAGTTTGCAATCATTTTTTCTAGTGTGTTGGCGTTGACAAAATTGGCAGGTATTTATTTTGCAAATAATGGAGTTTATATTATTAGTTTTATATCTGGGTTTTTTGATGTGGATACAGTGGTAATTTCTATGGCGAAATTAGTAGGAACGACAATTACGGCAGAAGTGGCAAGTAAAGGAATATTACTGGCGGTGATTACCAATACGTTGTTTAAAGGAGGGATTGCTTATACTTTGGGAGGAAAAGAGTTTCGTAAAATTGTTCTTGCGGTGTTTGTGATTGAAATAATTGTGGCGTCTTTATTATGGTTCTTATTTTAAATTTAGAAAGAAACGATTTTCTTGGTGTGTCGAATGCTGGCAGGAATCCAGATAACGGATGAGGCGATTATAGTAGCAATACTCCAGTCTTGAAGAGTGAGAGGGATGGTGCTAAAAAGGAGATTAAAAGAAGGGAGATAGACAATTAAGAGTTGGAGGATGATAACACTAAAGATACTTGCCCATAGCCAGCCATTTTCCCAAATATGGGAAGTAAAAATAGAATGAGAGCGGAATTTGTTGTTGATGATGTTACACATTTGAAAGAGAACAAAAGTAGTGAAAGCCATAGTAATGGCGTAGGGATAGAGAGGATTTTGGTTAGTGAAGAGAATATTATTAAATGAAAGTGAAGAGCCGTTTAGAGTATAATAATAGATGCCAAGTGTGCCTATAGTTATGAGAACACTGATGAAGAGGACCCATTGGAGATCGGTTCTATTGAATAGACGTTCATTTTTCTTGGTTGGTTTATCGTCCATAACATCTGGTTTGCTTTTCTCAACGCTGAGAGCGATAGCAGGGATGGTCTCAGTGACAACGTTAATCCAGAGAATTTGAATGGCGAGAAGAGGAAGAGGCCAGCGAAGGAGAACGGAAATAAGAATAAGAATGATTTCAGCAAGATTGCCTGCAAATAAGTAGAGAATAAATGTTTTTACTTTGTGAAAGATGGCGCGGCCTTGTTCAATGGCGTGGACAATGGAGGCAAAATTGTCGTCGAGAAGAATCATATCAGATGCTTCTTTGGCAACATCGGTGCCGGTTTTACCCATAGAGATGCCAATCTGAGCTTTCTTTAACGCAGGAGCATCATTGACACCATCACCTGTCATGGCGACGCTGTGGCCACGCTTTTGTAAGGCTTCGACAATCTTTAATTTATCTTCAGGGTTGACGCGAGCGATTACACCAATAGATTCGATTTCTTTGTCAAGGTTGATTTTTTCTAGGTCACGGCCAGTGATAGCTTTGCCGGGAATGTTTAATTGCGCAGCGATACTTTTCGCGATTTCAAGATGGTCGCCAGTGATCATAATTACTTTAATTCCAGCGCGGTGGCATTGTTTGATTGCTTCTTTGACACCTTCACGCAAAGGGTCTTGCATGGCTTGCATGCCAACGAAAGTTAAGTTAGTTTCGAATGTGTTTGGGTTGTTTTTATTTTTTGAGTGGAGGATATCTTTTATATTTTCTTTATAGGCGAAACCAAGGACGCGCAAGGATTGTTGGGCGAATTTCTTTTCTTGGAGAAGAATTAGTTGATGTTGTTGTTTGGTTAGAGGAAGATGTTTGCCATTGAGGAGGAAATACGTGCAGTGTTTGAGAAGATATTCAACTGATCCTTTTGCGTAGGCAATTTGTTTAGAGGAAGTTGAGGAGGTTTTGTGGATGGTTGTCATCATTTTTCGTTCTGAAGTGAAACTTATTTCGTGGAGACGCGGTTCTTTGTGAAGGAGAAGATGTTGATCTAAAGAAGCGGATTTTGCAGAGATGAGAAGAGCGAGTTCAGTTGGATCGCCAAAAGAAGCGGTTTTTTGTAGTTCGGCGTTATTACAGAGTACACCGATTTTGAGAAGAGGAAGGAGAGGTTGGATAGGTGTGGGTTGACCATTTTTTTTAATGGTGTTCTTATCTAATGTATATTCTTGGTTATTGAACCATAACTTGCAGACGGTCATCTTATTGCAGGTAAGAGTGCCGGTTTTATCGGTGCAGATAACTGTTGTCGAGCCGAGAGTTTCAACGGAAGGAAGACGACGGACGAGAACGTTGACGGCAAGCATGCGTTGAACGCCTAATGCTAAGGCAATAGTTATAACTGCGGGAAGGCCTTCGGGAATGGCAGCGACAGCTAAAGCGATAGCAGTTATAAGCATAATTTGCCAATCTACGCCACGAGCAAGGCCTATGAGAAAAATAAAAATGGCGATAATGAAAATGGCTACGGCAAGAAATTTGCCAAATTTTTCAATTTTTTCTTGAAATGGTGTGAGTTCGATAGACACTTTTTCTAGCGATGTGGCAATTTTACCAATTTCGGTATTCATACCAGTAGCAGTGACGATGACTTTAGCTTGACCGCGATTTATGATGGTAGTACAATAGAGCATATTTTTACGTTCGGCAAGAATGGAATCTTTTTTTAGACTGAGAGCGCTTTTTTCTATAGGGATCGATTCACCAGTTAGAGAAGATTCAATGGTTTCGAGATTGGAACATTCGAGGATTTGAGCGTCGGCAGGGATTTTATCTCCGGCTTCGAGTAAGATAATATCGCCGGGAACAAGGTCTTTGCTGTCGAGCAATACTTTTTTTGAGCTGCGTAATACTTTAGCTTGCAATAGAGTCATTCTCTTGAGTGTGTCAAGAGCTTTTTCGGCGCGGTATTCTTGAATAAAGCCAAGAAGGCCATTGAGGAGAATAATACCAAAAATAACGCCGGAGTTGATATATTCTTGAAGGTATAACGAAACGAGGATAGCAACACCGAGAATGGCTAAGAGAGGATTATTGAATTGGTTTACAAAGAGAAAAAAAGGATTGATAGTTTCTTCGTGTTTGAGTTCGTTTGCGCCGTAGCGTTTTATGCGGTTATTGGCTTCTGTTTGCGTGAGGCCGTTTACTGAGGAGTCAAGAAGTTTGATAGTTTTTTGGCCCGAAAGAGTGTGATAGAGAGGGAGCGCTTTATCTTGTTGATGTACCTCTTTTGTTGACATATTCTAGAAGTATGTTGAAGAGGTATAAAAGGGTTTTTGTTCTGATTAGAAGAAGATTTATGTTGGATGCTAAAAATATTCTATCTTTGGAGTTGATTCGTGTTTTTCTTCGGGTTTAGCGTTTTTTGTGAGATTTAGGAAACTGCTAAAATCAGGTGCTTTGTCGGGTTGGTTTGAAGATGAATCGTCGCCAAACATATTCATCATGCTTGAGGTGTCGGTTGAGGATTGAGAGGAATTGGAAAGATCTTTATTTTGCAGAATGTGGGTGAGAATTTGAAGTACTTTGTGGATGTCTTCAATCTTATCTTCTTTTGTATCTATCGTAATTTTCATATTCGACAACTCCTCTTTTGGTTGAGGAAGTGAAGGTGAGAGGGGTTTATAATTGTTACGGGTCATTTAACCGATTGCAAAGAGGTTAGATTTTTTAAAGAAATTCTACTTCCAATTCTAATTGATCGGGAGTAGGCATTTCTTCAACTCTTGCTATAAGAAGACCTTTTTGTTTGATTGCTATGGCGTATTTACGGGCGTTTTTAGCGGAAATGAGAAAGCGGTATTTTTCAGTGTCGAGAAAGATGTCTTCGTCTTGAAGCGAGAGTTCGCGCTGTAGTTGTTGTTGAATTAATCTGAGTTTGGTTATGAATTCTTGTTTTTGTTCGCTGGTTAGTTCAGCTAATTTTTTGCGGTAGTCAAATCCTGGGGCTAATTCAGGCAGATAGATGGCACCACGAAGGAGAGTACCATTTTTTTCGATATCGAAGGTGTGTTTCATGAGGGACCTCTTTGTTATTTTTTTTCCATGCGCCACAAGGCAACGTCAACATATTCTACTGGTTTTTGGTGGTGGGCAAATGTGGCTTTAATCGGGAATTCGTAGCGCCAGAGATGGGTGATGTTGAATTTGTGGTCTTTGCTGATGGCTTCAACAAAAGTGTTGGTGCTGTATTTGTGCATGGAGTACACAATATTGGTAATGGCGAAGGCTTTTTCGAGGAATTTTTTATCGGCATGGGCGGTTGTTGTGCCGAAGGGGGGGTTTTGCACAACGATATCAACGATTTCGTCAAATAAAGAGATGTCGGCAGTGATGAATTCGGCTTGGCCTATTTCGTATTCTTTTTCTAACTGATGGTAGTTTTGTTGGCAGATGGTGATAATGGATGGATCTTTATCGAGGAAGTAGATTTTTTTTGCGCCCATTAAAAGTAAGCCGAGACCAAGAATACCTGGGCCACAGGCGGCGTCAAGAATAGTTTTACCGGCGATTTCTCCACGCAAGGCTATGTTCCAGATCCATTCGGCGGCGATAGAGGAAGGAGTTTGGTATTGTTCAAGTTCGAATGAAGGGGTAGTGAAGCTTTTGAGTTTACTGAGTTCGACTTCGAGATCTTTTTTTGAGCGAATGGACATGTTGGTTGGATTGATTTGAGAGAGAGTTTAAGAAAGTTGTGGTGAGGGAAATTGTGTGTAATATATTTAGAACATATCGTTCTACCCAAATATCTTTTCAATGAAACTTTTAGATGGTTTTTCTTCACCAAGTTGTTTAATCAATTCCAATTGTTTTTTGGAGAGTTTTTTAGGCACGTCAATTCTGACTTTGACCATCTGATCGCCAGGTTCGTGGCCGTGTACTGAAGGTAAGCCTTTGCCACGCATTCGAAATATTGTTTCTGATTGAGTATAGGCTGGTATTTTTAATTTTGCGGTGCCGTCAATTAACGGAACGTCGATCTCGTCACCGAGAACGGATTGGGAGAAGGAAATTGGAACGGTGATGTGAAGGTTTTGGTCTTCTCGGGTAAAGTATTCGTGTTCAGCAATGTGAATTTCAATGTATAAATCACCATTGGGGCCGTTATTAGCGCCAAGTTCGCCTTCACCAGCAACACGAAGACGCATGCCTTCATCGACACCGCCAGGGATAGTCACTTCTATTTTTTTCTTTTTACGAATAGCACCTTCGCTTCCACAGGCTTTACAGGCATCTTGTGGCAATTCGCCGCGACCATGACAATAAGGACATGGACCGGTTTGTTGAAAAATACCAAATGGAGTTCGTTGAGTGCGTTTCATCTGGCCGGAGCCTTGACAGTGATGGCAGTTTTCAAATTTGGTTGCGCCTTTGCCACTACATTCTGAACAGCGTTCAAGTTTGTTGAGTTCGATATTTTTCTTAGTATTTTTTGCGGCGTCTTCTAAAGTTATTTCAAGTTCGTATAACAAGTCGGCACCGCGATGAGTACGACCGCTTCTGCCACTACCTGAAGAGCCGCCACCGCCGAAGATATGTTCGAAAATGTCATCGACGTTGCCAAAGGAACCGGAACGGAATTGGGACATGATATCAGAGAAGTCATAGCCTTCAAAGCCAGAACCACCTGCGCCACCGCCGCCACCAGAGAAAGCTGCATTACCATATTGGTCATACTGTTGCCTTTTTTTATCATCACCTAGGACAGATGCGGCTTCGCTGATTTCTTTAAATTTTTCTTCGTATTCTTTCTTTTTTTCTTCAGGAGCGCGATCGGGATGGAATTGCATGGCTAACTTTTTGTATGCTTTCTTGATGTCTTCTTTGGTTGCAGATTTGTTAACACCAAGTTTGTTGTAGTAGTCTTTTTCGGCCATGGGATTTGTGTTTTAATTTTATGATTATTTATTTTTATGTTTGGTTATGTTTTCGTTTGATTATAATTTAATCTGTAAATGTAATTCATCTGGTTTAAATGAGAGGTGCTTAAAAATCTTCTGTTCATACTCAAATTGTTCTTGTTTTGTGGCTTGCCAATCAATATTTCTGGCTTTAATCCAGGTACCGTAGCGATTGTAGATATACTCCAAACGTTCAGACATGGGAACGACTTTGTTATGAAGCACACGCCAGTCAACATAATGAATGAATTTGGCTTCTTCAGATACTTGAACTTGGGGGTTTCTCGTGAGTTCGTCTAATTCAAGAAACAGTTGGGCGAATTGTGGATATTTATCTTTGAGTAAAAGATAGGTTACTTTGGTTTCGGACATGTTCGGATATTGCTTTCTTAATTTTTGATGCATTTCAATCTCTTCTGTTGTTGGTTGATAATTATAGGGGGGGTCAGTTAAGCGTTCGAGGACAACGGCTTTCATGAAATCGTGAAGGAGTGCAAATGGTTTAACAGTAGAGGAGTCAAGTGGATAATTTTTTTTATGTAATTCATCAGCAAGAAAAGAAGCGACTTGAAGGACGGTTTGGCAGTGGGATCTTACGGTGCCGGGAACTTTATATTGATTGAATAGATCTTCACATTCTGGGATGGTGGGAGTGTCCATAGTTTTGACTCTTTGATAATCTTTTTAATCAATAAAAATTAAAAAAAAGATTAAATTTAGTTCTATTTCTTCTCTTTGAACTCGGCATCGACAACGTTGTCGTCATCCAAACCTGCGGCTTTCTTGCCGGCTTTGGCGTCACTGGCTTTTTTTTCAGTGTCTTGTTTTGCGGCGGCGTCAGCGTAGATTTTGGTGCCGATCTCTTGGACTAATTTGTTTAATTCTTCGATCTTTTTGTTTAATTCAGCGGCATCGGCGGTGTTGCGTGATTCTTCCAAATCTTTAATTTTTGCTTCGATTTTTTCTTTCGTTGCCGCGTCTACTTTGTCTTTGAATTCTTCAAGCACTTTGCGGGTTTGGTAGGCAACGGAATCGGCGTTGTTCTGCGCGTCGATCTTTTCTCGAATCTTTTGGTCATCAGCTTCGTGTTTCTTCGCTTCTTCAGTCATGCGAGCGACTTCATCTTTATTTAAGTTTCCAGAACCGGTAATTTGAATTTTTTGTTCTTTACCTGTACCAAGATCTTTTGCTGAGACGTGAACGATACCATTGGCGTCAATGTCGAAAGTTACTTCAACTTGTGGGACTCCTCGTGGAGCAGGGGGTATACCCATCAAGTCAAACTGACCGAGTTGTTTGTTGTCGTTGAACATGGGACGTTCACCTTGGCCAACACGAATAGTCACAGCAGTTTGATTATCGGCGGCGGTGCTAAATATTTGTGATTTTTTGGTTGGGACAGTGGTATTACGTTCGATTAATTTGGTGATTACACCACCAAGTGTTTCGATACCAAGGCTCAAAGGTGTGACGTCGAGGAGCAGAACGTCTTTAATTTCTCCGGCTAAGACTCCAGCTTGAATTGCAGCACCAACAGCAACAGCTTCATCGGGGTTGACAGATTTGTCTCCGTCTTTTCCGGTTAGGCGTTTGACTAATTCTTGTACAGCTGGAATTCTTGTTGAACCACCTACGAAGATGACTTTATGGATGTCATTTTGAGTCATATTGGCATCTTTGAGCGCGTTTTTGACTGGTGTTTCGAGACGCTTTATAATTGGCGCGATTAATTCTTCGAATTTTGCACGAGTTAGTTCTTCTTTCAAATGCTTGGGACCGTTTTGGTCGGCAGTAATAAAAGGGATACTGATTTCCACTCTTGTTTTACTTGATAATTCAATTTTTGCTTTTTCACATTCTTCTTTTAAGCGCTGCATGGCAGTTGCATCATTGTTTAAATTAATGCCTGTGGATCTTTTGAAGTTAGCAATGACATGATTCATGATGATTTCATCTACGTCATCTCCCCCCAAGAAATTGTCACCAGATGTGGATTTTACTTCGAAGATGCCATCGCCTAATTCTAGGATGGAGACGTCGAATGTTCCACCACCAAAGTCGAAGACTAAGATGGTGTGAGCTTGTTGTTGTTTATCTAAGCCATATGCTAATGAGGCAGCGGTTGGTTCGTTGATAATTCTCAAGACGTTTAATCCGGCTATTTCTCCGGCGTTTTTGGTTGCTTGACGCTGTGCGTCGTTAAAGTAGGCAGGAACAGTAATAACGGCATTTTTTACAGGCTGGCCAAGGTAGGCTTCGGCGTCACGTTTTAATTTTTGTAAAATCATGGCAGAGATTTGTTCAGGGGTATAGCCCTTGCCGTCGATTTCTACTTTTTCGTTGGAACCCATTTTACGTTTGATGGATCGGATAGTATGAGATGGATCAATGATTGCTTGGTTACGAGCAATTTGGCCGACGATTATTTCTTTGTCTTTAATGTGGACAATACTCGGTGTTGTTCTTGTTCCTTCGGCGTTAGCGATAATGGTGGATTTTCCTGCTTCCATTACTGCCATGGCTGAAAAGGTGGTTCCTAAATCGATTCCGATTGTTGCTCCTGATACTTGGTTGTTTGACATGTTATATTCCTCCGTGTTTAATTTAATTTTTTTATTTTTGTTTTATTTTTTATTTTCTGTTTATTATAATTTTTAGGTTGTTGTTGTTTGAAGTGGTTTATTTTTATTTTTACCAAGCGATGGGGTTTGGTTGAACGTTCTCTTCGTTGCTGTTTGAAGATTCATCGCCGGTTAAACCTAATTGTTCTTTGAGCATACAGTTTTCGGATTCTAATTCAATGATGCGTTGTTGAAATTTTTTTATTTCTGTTGCGACCAACATTTTTATTCTCTGCGCTTCTTGTGCGGTTAAAAGGTAATTGACTTTTTGCATTGGTTGATTTTTTGGTGGTAGTGGTTGCATTTTTTACCTCGCATGGATGTCTTCTATTTTTTTATTTTTTTGTTATGACTAGTTTCATTCTTTTTTACCAGCACTTATTTTTACTCGGGCAGTGCGAATGACGCGATCGTGCATGATGTAGCCAGCTTGAAATTCTTCGATAATGGTGTTTTCAGGTAGATCTGAAGGGATTTTCATCAAAGCTTCATGAAGATGAGGGTTGAATTTTTGATGTACTGTTTCAATGGGTTTGACATCGTTCTTTTCTAACAATTCATGGAGTTGGGCGTAGATCAATTCAATACCTTTGAGTAAATCAGTTGTTTCTGTCGAAGGTTTCTTTTTTGCTGTCTCAATGGCAAGTTTGAAGTTGTCAATAATTGGCAAGAGTTGCATGATGCAATCTTTGGAGGCGAATTGGCGGATGTCTTCGATTCGTTTTTCGGTTTGTTTGCGATAGTTTTCAAAGTTTGCTTGGGTACGTTTGGCAAGTTCGGTCATCTGAGTCAAAGGATCAATTGGTTGAGCAGGGGAAGGTGTTGTGGTTTCTTGGCTGTCTTGTGATTCTTCAATTACTGGCGCTTCTTCGCTTATAGATTCACTTGGTTTGGTTTCAGTAGGTTTTGTCATGGGTTTAGTCATTGTTTAATTTAGGGTTTAATGATTTTTGTTTACTTTAAGTCAACGTAGAAGCCCTAAAATAGAACTTATATATAAAGCTTATGGAAAAATTGGCAAAAGTTTAAATAAACAAGAGATATTAGCTAGAGATATGACTCAAAAAGTAATGATGATTAAAGTACGACGTGTGAAGACGGAGAATATTAATCAAGAGTTACAATGGGTAGGAAATTCATTAGGATTATTTGGGTTGCGAGATAAAGATAGCAGTTGTTTTCGCGTGTTTATTACATTAGTGAAGAAAGCGCGACGCAATGAGGCGTTAACGTCAGATGATATTGCCGAACATTTGAAATTAAGTCGAGGAACGGTAGTACATCATCTTACCAAATTGATGGAAACAGGTATTGTAGTACATGAGAAAGAAGGATATATATTACGTGAAGCGACGTTACAGTCGTTAGTGAAAGATATTAGACGAGATGTGGAAGTGATGCTTGAGGAGTTGGACTTGGTTGCGAAAGAGATTGATGAGAGAATGGGGTAGATTTAAATGAGTATTCTTGAGTAGTTATTTTAGATAAGATTTATAAACCAGCTTTTATTTTTAAAGAAAATGACATTATTAGATGAATTATTAGATGAAAAAAATGAACATCCGTTAGCAATTGATTTTAGAACGTATCATGAAGAAGCAAAAGAATATAGAAAGATTATAAAAGAAGCTAAAATACCTCAAACGTTTGGAATATGGACTA
>CAYSCV010000029.1:0-14480 GCA_964429715.1 uncultured Methanosarcinales archaeon | reverse complement strand
TAAATAAAGAACATTTTGAGTATCACCACAGAGTACTCGTGCATCATTACTCAAAACAGAAGTACTACATTCTGTAACATCTTTCCAAGTATTACCAACACAAATCAAATTATCCCCTCCACTTTCTCCCTCAGAGCAAAGAGAAGAAAGCCATCTTCCTTTCTTGCACACACGCCCTTCAAGAATATCTCCTTCTTTACTGACTATACCACTGGTTCCTTTTTTTATAACACCACATACCGCCCAAACCCCTTGATCAGATTTTGAGATACACAAATAATGATACGGCATACTTGTTAATAATGACTTTTTATTTACAACTGAATATTTGTTATATAAATCACCACTACTTTGATCAGGATCACAAAGCACAAAATCATAAACATCCTTATCAATTACTGCATAATCTTTCTTATTGACACATAAAATATCATACTTCAACTCTACATAACGAATATATCCCTCTCCATCTTCAGAACAAGAAGTAACATCTTTCATTTTCGCGATCTGTTCTGCAGAGACCGCCTTCCCCACCACCACTTCCTCTTGCGAACCACTATACCAAAACGCTCCAATCAGAACTGCAATCAACAGAATAACAATAATCACTGTAATCCACATCTTTCTATTCACAACATCATCATGTACAAAACTACTTCCAGGATGCACCACACTCTTTTTCATCAACAGAAAGAAACAATCTAACATTTATATACTTTGCTGTTTTTTAGAGAGGAAAATTAACCGTTAGAAATATTCTTTATACCCCATTCTCACAAATCTCATAAATACTCTTAAAAAATAATCGTGCGTTCTGTATACTTTCCTGTGCCGGTTCCTGATTCGCTTGAGGTATCCGTTTATACACAAACATTCCTCTCTTTCTTTTCTCAAACTCAAAAATATGAAGTAACGTATCCGCTTTGATAAGTATATTTCGATATATGTTCAACAATTCAACATCAACAATTCCTTTCTCAACAAACTTTGAAAATTCCTCAAATGTTTTCCTATGTTCTTCCGGTGCTTGAGTCTTGATCCCTTTTTGTAATAAATATGCTTTGCTTGCGTAAAAAATACAATAATACGCATGTGATATCGTAGCACTATAATATGTATCTGCCTGCATTCCAAAAACAGAAAGCTGCATCTCTGTATCCTCACTTATTTTCAAAATCATGGACGACAAATTAAGTTCATTTGTTGCTCTTTGTAAATATATTTTATATTCTGAATCCACGCTTCATCCCCTCTTTGATAATACTATAAAATATCTTATGATTGCACACTGCCATATGCTTTTTTGCTATTTGTTTTCCTAAATTTTCCTCATTATTTATAAGCATTTCAATCATCTCTGCTTTCGAAATAACATGTGCATCTATTTCAAGTAACGTTTTCAACTTTGCACTTCGTATTGCCGCTTCAATCTTTTTTCTGTTTTCTTCGCTCTCAATAAAAACCGCAATATCTAAATCAGACGACTTTTTCTGCTTATGAACCGCATAAGAACCGAATATAACGACAGTATAAAAAGGCGTTATGAAATCAATCTCTTTAATTAATCTTTTGACTCCCTTTTCTGCTATCTCTCCTATCCTTTGATTATTGCATAAAGCAATATAATCAATAGTCAAATTATTATCCAAATTAAGTGTCAAAATACCAGATTTTCCGATTTTTTTCTCTAACAAAACATTTTCTCTTTTTAATAAATTAATTGCTAAAGCTAATACATTATTTGATTTCTCATTTAAATCCTTTTTTATCTGCTTTCGTGTAAACTCTGCAAACGGCGCCAGAGCAAACACTTCAAATATTTTAAGTTGTTTTTCCGTAATCATATGAACCTATTTATTGGTTTATATAAACCAAAATAGTGGTTCTTTATATATTTTTCTATTTATAGACTTCCCGCGCCTCATTGAGCAATTTTCCACACAGCGTGAACACCCCGCTACTTCTTCTTTCTCTTTTCTTCTAATCTGATCTTTATATAGACCGCCCATTCTAAATCCTCAAAGTAACTGTTGAGCCATTGCGCAAAACACCGTGGCCTCATCTTTTTTGGCAGTTTTTTCACATCCTCTGCAAATCGTAAAATCGGCAACGTCTCAACCAACTTTCCTTTATCAAGGACATCCGCATGTAACCATTCTTCCCAAAAATGAATTTCATATTCACTTTCTACGATAATTTTCTTTTTCATATTGCAGTAACAGAACTAGAAATTATAAATATTTCGTAATAAAAATTATTCAAACCTACTTTCCCACTTTTCTCAAAACCCTTTCGAAACATTTAAAAAACAACCCTTTCGTTTAGAGTAATACGCCACGGTGGCACAACTCGGTACTGCGCGGGATTGCTAAAGGCCGAGGTCTTTCAGATCTCCCCTCAGTATCTACAATAATTCCGTCCCTCTGGGATTCCCGGTTCAAAAAAGAAATTGAAAATCCGGGCCGTGGCGCTTTTTTTCTTCATCAATTTTTATCAAGTGACTACATCACAAATACCTTGTAGTCAGACCCAAATATCAAAAACAATAATCTGAAGAAACAAGCACGAAAACTAACCGCAAAAAAACTCAAAACCCCCAAAAAAAAATAAAATAAAAAAGATCTATTCCACACTTGACGTCGTAGGCGTCCCCCCTTTGTGTATTCGTGCAAAATAAGGTACAGCCACAACATAATCCTCGCCAAACCCTGCAATATCCCCGTCAATTGCTTCACATGTCTTTCGTAATTTTGTAATCGCTCGTTTCAATTCCACTAAATCCTTATCTTTTAATGGCTTGATATTCACAAGTGCAATCGTCGTTCCCTCACGCAGCACATCAAGAACCTCTTTGATATCCTCAAACTCCTCCATCACAAACGGCCGAACCGATATTTTCGCTTTCTCACCAGATACTGGCGTTTGCCCAACTTCCACATAACCCTCTGGACTATCGTCCCGTGAAGGTCTGTTAAACTTCTCTTTTAACTGTAAAAAAAAGTCTCTCATAGTTAATCACTCCTCTTTGTTAATTTATTCATTATTATTATTATAAACTTCCATATCGTTGCCCCTATATAAATATTTTTATTGTGCAGTGTTTCTATCCTACACTTTACTTCCCAATTTTTCTTCCCAACTTCACAACACAACTTCACAATTTATCTTCCTTATTCTTCTACTTCTTCTCCCCTAAACTCACCACATTTGAATACGCTTTATTTGCCATCCCCTTCTTCTTATACTCCACACTTGCCCGAGGCAACTCAAACTCACCAAGCACACTAAACTTCGCCTTCACTTTATACGTAATCAATCGCTCCTCCTGCCCATCCAACTCCGCAATATGCCAGTGTACCACTGTTCCTTTCCCCGTATGCTTCACCTCTTGCGGCTGTAACGTCCCCACCTCATTTCCTTTCTCCACATGCGCAATTGCCGGCACACTATCAACAACCGCCACATTCTTCAACATCTTCTTCAGCTTATTCTTGACACTCAATGTAATCTTAACCTCAGACAACGACCCCTCCTCCCCTAACTGTGTAATCACCGCTTTCTTCACAACTTCCACCGGCGCTTGCACCATCACAAAAAATATAATCAATAACACAACCAAAATCAGCATATATACATACCCTCGATAATGCACTAAAAATTCCACTTCTCCGACCTCACCCGGCGCTAACCCCAACTTCCAAGTCATATAATAGCCGCTTTCATCTTTTAACCGTTCACCATTTCCACGCGCCACTAAATAACCCCAAAACGACACCGGTACTTTAACCACTTGCTCATTCAAAACATTTCCTTCATTTGTTACTTTAACCTTCCCCAACTGATTCAATAACGTCGGAACATACGCAACATCAACAGTAAACGGCGACGCAATGGTATCCACAACTACTTTTTTCTCCACAATCTTTACTGGCTGCCCATCTTTTTCAAACACAAAAAATAATACATACTCTCGAGGCTGTTGATGCTTTGACATCTCAACCGTAAACTCCACCGTTTTCTTCTCTAAAGGAGGTAAATCAACATGCAGCTGCTTCACAAACTCTGGCATATCACTCTGCACTGCAACATCTAAACCCGTCAGATTCAACGGATTTTTATTCTCTAAAAATAATTTTACGGACTGCACATCATTAGGATTAAGTTTCTCATTCATATCCACATTCACTTTAATCGACGGCAAATAATCAACTGGGAATTCCGGACTAAGATACACTTTCAACGGCTCACTAAACTTCTCCCCTCCATCACTTTCCACATTTAACTGTATCGCATACACACTTGGCAGCAATTTTTCAAACGGATGCACCCGCACTTTAACAGAATAATTTTTTCCTGGCTCTAATTCCACAATCTTATCTTTAATAGGTTCCGTCTCCACATCCCACCCTTGCCCCGTCTGTAAAGAATATAAACTATACCTCTGCTTCTCCATCCCTAAATTTTCAATATTCACCATGAAATACGCCGTTTCATCTAATCGAATTTGATTATCTACCGTTTCAACTGTGACAATAGACTTCGCTAAAACCGAAAAAGAACATATTACAAATACTAAAACCAGCATTAATCCCAATAATTTATATTGTTTGTTCAACACGCCTCTTCACCTCAATAACAAGTATGTAACATACTATTTTAACTAGCTAATTTCTTATTTTAATGCACACTAATTCTACTACTAAAAACAAATCTTTCTACTATTTAAACCCTTCGCTTTCCCACAAAAACAAGAACGCCGCCGATTAAAATAATACCCCTATCATAAGTATAGAACCCCACTTTAAAAAGAAACATTTATATATTCAACTTTTTTTATAAGAACCAAGCAAAACATTAAACACAACCTAGCACAATCATAAAAACAATCAAAAAGAGTTGATAGAAAAATATGGCTGAAGAAAGCACTTTTCGTGGTGTAATCCAATTTATGCAAAAGATCGGCATCTACGATGTCGTCTTGCCATTTTTATTAGTCTTCACCATTGTATTTGCCATCTTTGAAAAAACCCGTATTCTCGGCATCGAAAAAATTGACGGCAAAGAATACACCAAAAAAAATCTTAATTCTATGGCCGCGTTTGCCATCGCATTTCTCGTCATTGCCTCAACAAAACTAGTCGCCGTTGTCAATGAAGTCATGGCTAATATTGTATTATTACTCATCCTCGCCATCTCTTTCCTCCTCTTAGTCGGCGTCTTCTTTGGCACTGGCGAATTTACATTAAAAGAATACCCCGGCTGGATAAAATTTTTCATGATCTTCATGTTCCTAGGCATCTTAGTCATTTTTATTAACGCCTTCGGCTGGATGGATTACCTCTTTAAAGCCACCCAATATTGGAATGCTGACGTTGCCAGTGGCGTACTATTCGCAGCTGTACTCCTAGGCATATTATATTACATCACAAAAGATAACACCCCAGCTAAAACTGAAGCAAAGAAATAAATACTTTAATAATATCATTGAATAACATAAACAACCTAAAATAGATTATATCAATAGTTATAATCAATAATCTAAAATCACAAAACAAATAGAAAAATAATATCAGTGTGCACAAACACACCTAAAAAAGAGGTACATTATGGCAATATCATTTTACAACCTAGCAACATATTTTCAAGCATACGGTATTATGGACATCCTTCTTCCATTTATCCTCGTCTTTACTATTGTCTTTGCCGTCATGCAGAAAACAAAAATTCTGGGTGACAAAAAACAATTTAACGTCGTTCTCGCCCTTATTTTAGGTTTAATGTTCGTCGCCCCTCATATTGCTGGCACCTATCCCCTCGGCTACGATCCAGTTCAAGTCATGAATGAAACACTCCCAAGCATCTCATTAGTATCTGTTGCCGCAATTATGCTCTTAATCTTAATGGGCATCTTTGGCACAGGCTTTGCCGCTGCTGCCACACCTCTAATCGCTCTTGCCGCACTTGGCTTTGTGATCTATATTTTTGGTGCCTCCCTTCGCTTATGGACTGGCCCTTATCAAGTTTTTTCCTGGTGGGGTTCCGACACAACTGAATTAATGATTGTACTTTTAATCTTCGGCTTAATCATCTGGTTCATCACTCGTGAACCAACCTCCACAACCGGTGCAGATTCATTAAAAAAAGTCTGGGGTGGCATCTCCAGCATGTTTGAACAAAAAAAATAATGCCACCAATAAATCAAAAATAAGAATGACCAGAATCTAAACAAAATAAGTAAAAAAAAGAAATAACAAGTAAAACAACAAAAAACATATGGCAACCATCCTTGACCTCGGCTTACTGCAATCATTTGACATCATCTTTCCCGTCATCTTAATTTTCGCATTAGTCTTTGCCATCCTGCAAAAAACAAAAGTAGTGGGAGACTCTTTAGGTATTAATTCTATCATTGCCGTAGCCGTAGCATTTATGGCTTTGCTTTCTGATAACGTCATTCAAATCGTTAAATTCATTGTTCCTTGGTTTACCATCGCCATCATCTTTTTCCTCTTGATAATTTTAGTATTCCAAGTATTTGGTGCTAAAGAATCAGACATCTTTAACTATGTCAAAGGAGATAAATCCATAGGTTGGGTGATTATAGGTGTTGGCATCGTTATCATCTTTGCTGCCTTTGCGAATGTACTCGGCCAGCAATTAACCGAAGCCTCATTACAAAGTGCAGGAAGTGGAAACACCACAATAGCCACAACCTCTGAAGGCGTCGCCACAGGAAACTTCCAGCAAAACATTTACTCCACATTATTTCATCCAAAAGTACTAGGCCTATTAATTCTCTTTGGCATTGCCGTCTTTGCCGTAGCCTTGCTTACCGGCCCAGCGATTTAAGTGTTATAACCCTTTAAACAACCATTGTAATAAACTTACAACCTACTTCTTCAATCTCTCTGTAACTGACGACAACTCTTTGACATTCTCAACAAACGTCGGGATTGTATCTTTAAACACTTTTCCTACCGCTTTCAGTTCTGTATCCACATCCCGCATCCGTGTATCATAATCCTCTAACTTACCTAACACCCCTTGATGTAATAACATAAAATCCTCTTTAAGTTTAGCCAAATCTCCTTCCATCTTAACCTGCCTAACTTCCACTTTTTCCTTCCACTCAATAATCTTCTTCACTTCAGAAATCAATTCATCCCACTTCTCATCGATCATCTTCTCTACAAGCTCTTCCATACGCCCATATAACGCATCTCCACCTGTATCTCCCTGCCCCCCTTGTTGTCCTCCTCCTTGTCCCATCATTTGACCTGGCGCCATCGGCGCATTCCCCATTTGAAATCCACTAGAATATCCTGCATCTGCCATAGTCCCTCCTCCCTCATCTAACTGCGAAATTGCCGCATGCACCTGATCAGGTGAATAACCTTTTCTCATCAACTGCTCAACAACATCATTATCCGTCATTCCCTGCCCACGCAGCTGCTCAACCTCTGCAACTGGTGTACCCTGTTGTGTAAACGACGGCATCTCTTCATCCCCCTTTTAATATCATTTCATTATAACTCAATCCCATTTAAGAGATCAACCAGATTAATTTATCTAAGTATTTATGTTTTTTGTCCAACCGTACTCTCCAGACGTATATTTTCACTCTTACTCTTCCCCATCTTCACATCCACTACTCTTTCCACATCCCGTTGTGTCACAAACGTCAACGGATTCCAAAAATCAATATATTTCCTCAGCACTAAAATTTCCTCCTTCCCCGCTGTCTGTTTCAACTCTTTGATAATCAGATCCATTGTCTTTTGCATTTTCTCCTGCCCGCGCTTTAATTCCAACACTTCCTCATTTAACACTTTAATCTCTTTACGTAATTCCCCATTCTTTTTTACTGTATCATTCTTAACTAAATCAATCTCGCGCAAAAGTGTATTTACTTTACTCTCTAACCCTTTCACCCAAACGTACAACTTTCCCGCATCAAAACTTCCCGTTCCTTCCGGATTCACTTTAGCATCTGCCATAATTCCTCAATTGAAATTTATTTTTATCTATTTTAATTAGTATGTATAGAGGAGTTTGCAAAAAGCAATTTGTAACATTAGTCTGCACCGATAGGTGCAAAGATAAGCTTAAAATTGCGCCATTGCAACTCCTCTTAGATAAGTTTGAGTAAAAATATTAATTATTCAAACTTCTCTATATAAATTATTAAATAGTATCCTCACTATAAATAACTTTATTAATCTACACATAATTATATCCCTATAACCTAATAAACTTATGTGAGCATTTCAAAGTAGCACAATCATAAATATAAATATCCTAAAGTATCAAGAAAAAATAGAATTTTAAAAAAAATGGTAGACCAACAAACCTCAAACTCCACCGATAAGAGCTGCTTCGACTACGAAACCTATCACGAAGGCGAGAACAAAATTCTCAAAATTTCATTAGAAAAATGTTCTTTCCCCCCTTCTATCGAATACAGCGATATCTGCATGTCCAAAATCATCGACCTCTTGCTCCAAAACACCGGCATCACTATCATCATCTTAACCCAATATCGCGAATATGAATATGATTATCCCCAAGTCAAACATCTTATCCAACTCGCTCAAGTCTACAAAAAAATAAACAGAGATGAACGTGACCAATACACCCATCTGATTGCTGACCCCGAACACGAACGCTATCTTAAAAGCAACTACGCCCAATTCCAATCTTTAATTAACAAAAAACTCAAAGAAGACCCATTAGCCTGCTACGTCGAACTTAAACGTCTTGAACGCCGTGAAAAAACTCATCAAGAAAACATCATTGACCAACGCCATCACAACTCCCAGCAATTATTTATTAGCATGCTGGAACAAACCATAAAAACCATCGAACAACTTCCATTAATCGCCCTTCTTCTCCCTCATACCAAAGAATATACCACCGGCCAGCGTGATATCTATAACAACATCTTCCATCCGACAACTCGTCCAGATTTCATGTACACCCGACTAATCACCCAATACCCTGAAAACGGCAATCTTCAAGAAAGTTACCAATTTACCGCAAATAATGATACCTGCCAAGTCAACATCTTCACGTTTGACGACAACATCAAAATGATTTACCATCTCACTCCCCCTGAATTTACTTTTGAAGAAGAATTATATGAACTATTAGACGACGCAAAACGCATCATGGCTGAACACAAACCCAGTAAAGAAGAATTTGTCGACCCCGAACGTATGCGTGAAGTCTTCTTCAACATCGGTAAAGATTTAATCAACGACCTCGTTCAGCACCGCAATTTCAACATCACTGAAGAAAAAATCGAACAACTCGCCCAAGCTCTTCTCAGATACACCGTCGGCTTCGGCTTGATTGAACTCCTCTTAGCCGACCCCAAAGTCCAAGACGTCAATGTCAACTCCCCTAATGGCCCGCTTCCCATTTTTATCGTCCATCAAGACTACGGCGACTGCTACACCAACGTCTACCCCACCAGATTAGAAGTAGAATCCTGGGCCACCAAACTCAGATTAATCAGCGGCCGCCCATTTGACGAAGCAAACCCTATCCTCGACACAGAGCTAAAAGTCACCGGCTTCTCCTCACGGGTCGCCGCCATCACCGCTCCATTAAACCCTTCCGGCCTCGCTTTCTCTTTCAGGAGACATCGTGACTACCCATGGACCTTCCCTCTCTACTTACAGCCAAAAATTAAAATGATGAGCTATCTTTGCGCTGGCTTACTCAGTTTCTTAATCGACAACAACGCCACTATTCTCATCGCCGGCACACGATCAAGTGGAAAAAGCAGCCTATTAGGAAGTTTCCTTGTTGAAATCATGCGCAAAACCAGAATCATCACCATTGAAGACACATTTGAATTACCCCAAGAATCTTTGCGCGCATTAGGCTACAATCTCGAAGCTTTAAAAGTCGCCTCCGCATTATCCGCACCTGGTTCCGAAGTAGACGCATCCATTGGCATTCGCTCAACGCTACGTCTCGGCGACTCCGCCATCTTCGTCGGTGAAGTACGAAGTAAAGAAGCCGTCGCTTTATTTGAAGCCATGCGTGTCGGTGCCGCCGCAAATGTCGTCGCCGGAACCATCCACGCCGATTCACCCTACGGCGTATACGATCGCGTCGTCAACGACATCGGCGTACCAAAAACCTCTTTCAAAGCCATTGATATTATCGTTATTGTCAACCCCGTCATTTCTGGATTAAAAAAATTCAAACGCATCTTAAGAATTACCGAAATCCGTAAAGAATGGGACGACGACCCTTTAAAAGAAAACGCCTTCGTCGACTTGATGGTGTATAACCCTAAAACCGACCAGCTTGAAATTACCGATGACCTCATTAACGGCAACTCTGAAATTATCAAACGCATGGCCTCCCGCATCAAAGAATTCGCTGGAGACTGGGACGCCATCTGGCAGAACATCCAGCTCCGTGCGGATGTTAAACAAGCTATTATCGACCAATTCATCAAAACTAACGACCCTGAAATCCTTGAAGCCGAATTCATCATCAAAGCCAACGATATATTCCATATCATCTCTGATCGAATAAAAGAAAGCACCGGAAAATTAGATAACACAACCATCCTCTTTGAATATAAAGACTGGCTGAATAAAGAAGTAAAGAAAAGAAAGATGTAACAAGAACGAAGAACCAATAATCAAAGAATTCACTACGTTTTATTTTTATCCCTATTTAAATCCATCCAATTGTTTTCGTGTCTCAATTGTATATTCATAAATCTCATGAACTATAAAACCAGTATGCTTCACCCCATCTGTGTGTGTAAATCCTTGCGTCATCACGCAAAAAAATACTTTCATCTCATTTGGATAAATAATTCCACAACTATGAAATACTGTAGTATTACCCTGATCCCAAAGAGAATATTTCTGTGCAATACGAACATCTGAAGGGATTTGTGCTGCTTTCCCTAAATCAAAAACCGTATCAGTAAGTAAACCTAAAAGATATTCCGAATGTTCAGGTTCTAGTACTGTGCTCAAATACAAACTCAAAAAAACATTATAAACAGAACGAGGTGTAATTAATGAACCCCCCGCATTTTCATCAGTAAAAAAACCAAAATAAGTATTAAGAAAGAGATAATCCTCAGCCTGAATATAACGAAGAAGAACTTTAAAAGCCGTATTGTCTGATTCCTGCAGCATTTTTTCGATTAAAACATGAAGAGGAAACTGTTTCTGTGTGGTATTATACAATGTACTTGAATACATCACTCGATCAGAATCCTGTATGGTAATCAAAGTATCTAGGCTGAGTTTTCCCTCTTCAACTTCTTTCATAATCAGAATCGCAACCGGCACTTTCCCAAGACTACCCGGAATAAACCCCTGTTGGGAATTAATACTCATGCTCGCTCCATCCCGTAAATTAACAAGATAAACCCCAATCGTTCCATTTTGCTCATGGATGTATGACTCCAAATTTTTTCGCAGAGGAGCATAATTAACAATAAGAAAACTCTGCGGTTCGATAATTTTTTCATAAATTCGCGGTGAAAGTAACCCTGAGCGATTAACCTCTGGTAGATTTATAGCTGAACTAGTAGACTGAAACAAAAAAATAGACATGCCAAGTAACAGCACTGTTTCAACAACCAAAATAAAAATAATAACACGCGGCATGTTTAATCTGAAAAAATATGGATTATATAATCTTTTCGAGAATCTAAAATACATCTAAAAAGTGAAACAACAATTCCAAGTATTTATAAGTTCAAACCCGCACTTAAAAAGGGATGGATAACCAACCTCAACAACAAAACTACCGCCAAGAATTAACAATCGCTCTAGATCTCGCCAAACAAGCAACCATAGCCATTCTTGAAATCTACTATGGCAACATGGAAACTACATTCAAAGAAGATAATTCTCCAGTTACCAACGCCGATATTAAAGCTAATGAAATTATCCAATCTGGTCTGCAAAAAGCGTTCCCCCTCGACGGAATTGTCAGTGAAGAACTGCAAGATATCACAACAAACAATAACCGTGTCTGGTACATTGATCCTATCGATGGCACGCGCAGTTTTACCGAACATTCCGATCAGTTTGCCATCCATATCGGCCTCACCGAAAATACACACCCCGTTTTCGGCTTAGTCTATAAACCCGTTTCCGGTGAATATTATTACGGCATAAAAAACCACGGCGCCTATCGCGTCTCACCAACAGGTATTGAAAAAAAATTAGAAATGGATACTTTATTCAACTTAAAAAATCTAAATATGATCATCGATAAAAGTTCATTATTAGATGAACGGTGGCGTCAAATATATACTATTTTAAATCCGAAACGCCTGATGGTTAGTGGCAGTGAAGGCCTGCGCATAATGAAACTAGCCGAAAATATCGCCAATCTTCACATCACTGAAGACCCCTCCAAATGTAGCACATGGGACATCTGCGCCCCCCAAATAATCGCTCAAGAAGCCGGCGCTCACATCTCTTATCTTGACTACACACCAATAACCTATCACCAGCAGCGTAAAATTAACAAACAAGTAATCGTTGCTGCAAACCAGCAACTTGCCGAATATGTTACAAAAGTAATAAATAATATTCAACAATAATTTTAGAATTTAAAATTATTTTTATTTTTTCAAATCTTCCGCAAACTTCCAATTACATTTGTAACCACAGAAACTACCCTCTGCAAATCACGCCAAGTCGTTTCGCGTCCAAAACTAAACCTAACCGTTCCCAACGCAACGTCTTCTTCAACTTCCATCGCTTTCAACACATGACTCACCTCAATTTGCTGCGCCGTACACGCACTCCCCGCAGAAATATAAATTCCCTGCGCACTCAACGACTTAACAACTATCTCCGCTTCCACTCCTCGAAATCCCGCACTTAAAATCGTAGACACACTTTTCACCAAATCACTAACTATCACTACATCATCAATCTTCGTACTTAAATCACTAACAAACTTTTTTCGTAAGCCCTCTAACCGCTTCAATTCATTCTTTCTCTCTCTCTGCAACAACGACAACGCTAAAGTAAATCCGACAATTCCATTCACATTCTCCGTACCGCTCCGCAACCCATACTCCTGCCCCCCACCAAAAAAGAGAGGTTTAATCTTCACCCCCTCACGCACATACAACAACCCCATCCCATGCGGACCATATACTTTTGAACTATTTAACGTCAACAAATCTACATTTAATTTATTCACATCCAACTCTAACAATCCTGCCTGACAGGCATCAGTATGAAACACCACTTTATGACCAACCTTTCCCCTCACTGCCAACAGCCTACCAATTTCCACAATCGGCTGAATCATTCCCGTTTCATTATTTACATATTGAATCGAAACTAGAATTGTATCTTTTCGTAATAATCTTCTAACATTCTCAACAGAAATTCGTCCAAAATTATCAACTTTAACATAATCAACCACAAACCCCTCTCGCTCTAACTGTTTACACGTCTCTAAGACCGCTTTATGTTCAACTGCAGACGTAATGATATGTTTTCCTTTATGCTTATTCGCTCGCGCAACACCCAACACCGCCAAATTAATACTCTCCGTCCCCCCTGACGTAAAAATAATCTTATCCTCATCACCCCAACCTAACGCCCTACCCATTCGCCCCCGTGCCTCATCCAACACCTCTCGTGCAGAAACGCCAGCAGTATGCACACTGCTTGGATTCACAAACATCCCTTCTGTTTTTCGCATCTCCTGCCGCACTTCTCTGCGTACAGGCGTCGCTGCTGCATAATCAAGATAGATTGGTTTCATATCTTAAACCAAAATAATCCAGTTTATAAACATTTTCGCCTACAAAATCTTTTTAAACACCTCCTCCATCCTTATACAAAAAGAGGAGTACACAGATGAACCAACAAGAATACGAACAACTTCTGCAAAAATATAAAGATCGCGTACAAAAAGAATTTGGCCAACTCCCTACAACACAAACTAAAGTCACATCTCACGAATACGAAGATTTCAAACAAGAATTATATCCCGCCCACTACACAATATACGAACAAGCCTGTAACAAAGCCGAATCTATTCTCAAAATGAAAGTCGATGGTAAAACCGCCGAAAATCTGCAAAAATCATTAGATATCTGTCATCTCAATTGCACCCCTTCCGGTGTCATCTCCCTCTCCATTGCTCTCCCTTTAATTATAATCGTGCTCGGCTCACTTATTTCATTCGCCATCTTTGATATGATATTCTTCGTCGTCTTTTTCCTCATTGCCGGCATGTTAATGATTCCTGCTCTGCAAAACACCCCTAATTTAATGGCCAATACCTGGCGCATGAAAACATCTAATCAAATGGTTCAAAGCATTTTCTACCTCGTTACCTACATGCGTCATACCCCTAACTTAGAACGCGCCATTGGATTTGCTGCTGACCATCTCGAACAACCCCTCTCATTAGATTTTAGAAAAATTCTCTGGGATGTCGAAACCCAAAAATATTCC
>CAYSCV010000028.1:0-14850 GCA_964429715.1 uncultured Methanosarcinales archaeon | reverse complement strand
AATATACTAATAGTAAATGTGTGCATAAACAACAATTATTTAACACATTTACTATGTCGGTGCAAACTAATGTTACATTCTGTCATTACATTCCGAACTTGCCTTACGGCAAGTCTAGTCACTCCGTTCGTGACTTTCCTGATGGAAAGAATTCCTTTTTGCAAAGTTCTCTAATCATATCCTAATTCTAACATTCAAGAATAAAACACAAAATGCTCCCTGCATCTTGGCGAATACGATTCTTTCCCCCCCACTTGCACCAGCGGTGAATTTTTTGGCGCAACTTGATTATCCACATACCGTTGTACTCTCGTTGCTTCATGACCGCAGATACTACCATTATCTTTGTACGTGCAAATGGATTTCAAATAAGTAATATGATCCGCCAACGGCACCAAATCAGCCATCGTTTTTGTCTTATCTTTGAACCTGAACGGATTATCTAAAAAATCTTTCAATAACCCTGCTGCAACCACAATCCGTCCCTTATTTGCCTGATAATTACAAAAATCAACCACTTTGCTCTCCATAAATTGCACTTCATCAATGCCGATAACTCTCGTTTCAGCTAAAATCTCTTTTTCAATTTCTTCCACATTCTCCACATACTTCGCTTCTTGACGTAACTCATCATGTGATGTTACATGTTCCAAATCATACCGATTATCAATCGCTGGCTTAAACAACTGGCACTTCAAACCCGCAATTTGATACCGTTTCACTCGTCGAATCAACTCTGTACTTTTGCCACTATACATTGTCCCTATAATCAACTCCAGATGTGGTATACTATTCATAAAAATAGAAACAAATAAATTATTTAAATAGTCTGTGGTACTGCAACCAATATATTTGAAAGCGCAATTACTCTGGAGGAGAAAATATAAAATCGTTAAACACACTCAATTATAGTCCCACTCAAAATATTATATTTAAGACTCAAAATTATAACTTCAACTCCATTCAAAGTTATCAAAAGATAGGTTCAACTGGGGTTGAAGTTATCCTAACCTAACTTTCATTTGAGTTAAAGTTATCCTCTCTTCCCCTAAATCGTTAAACGCACTCACATTTAATCATTTGAACCTCATTTCCCTAAAATCTCCCTATCCAAACATTTAAATATCCCCCTCGCTTCAGTAACAAAAAAGAGGTGGTATGTATGTGGAATCTTGTCGGAAGAGCAATGGACCCTACATTCATGGCGGGTTATTCAGTAATGGCTTTATTTGTAATGGTATTATTTATGTTTGCAATAGTAATCACATTTTATATTTATTTTGCGTTGGCGTTAAAAACCATTGCTACTAAATTAAATCATCCAAATCCTTGGATGGCTTGGATTCCTTTTGTGAACGGCGCATTGATGTTGCAACTCGGCGGCTTTCATTGGGCATGGATTTTCTTAGGTCTCTTACCTTTACTATCCCTTTCGTTCTACTTTAGTAGCGCAATGACTTTTATGATACTCGCATTTATCACTTCCTTACCACTAATGGTACTATACATTATTTCTTGGTGGCATATCTGTGAACAACGTAGCTATCCAGGTTGGTTAAGTTTAATTTATATCGGAACATTTATTCCAATGGTAAACTATCTTGTGTACATTGTGTTACTCGTACTCATTGGTTTCCTTGCTTGGCATGACCTGCCTTCAAAAACAACCTTTCGTTCAAGTGTACCATCTGCGCCAGCAAAGAAAACCACAAAAGTCGCAGTTAAAAAACAAATTACCAAGAAAAAGAAATAATTTTTTTTGTTTTGTTTTAGTTTTAATAATATACTTTCACTCAACCAGAACCTACCATGTCAAAAATAACCAACATCCAAGCCCGCAGAATTCTCGATAGTCGTGGCAATCCCACAATTGAAGTAACCATCACCACAACGGCAGCCTCAGGCACCGCTTCTGTCCCTTCTGGTGCATCCACTGGTATTCATGAAGCCGTAGAATTAAGAGATAAAACAAAAGCATTTCACGGCAAAGACGTCCAAAAAGCCATCAACAACATCCACAAAAAAATAAAACCAAAAATCCTCAACCAAGATTGCACACAACAAACCCACATTGACCAACTCATGCTCGACCTTGACGGCACTGACAACAAATCCAAACTTGGTGCCAACGCCACGTTAGCTGTCTCACTTGCCTGCGCCCGAGCCGCCGCAAATACTCAACATAAACCTCTCTACCTCTACCTCCATCAATTAATCAAACAAAAAATCAATATCACAACTCTTTTTGAACTTCCGCATCCATTTATGAATGTAATTAACGGTGGCAAACACGCAGGCTCCCAATTAGCCATCCAAGAATTCATGATCGTACCTCAAGGTAAAACATTTTCTGAATCAATAAGGATGGGAACCGAAGTCTATCACACTTTAAAACAACTCCTCAAACAACAATATGGCCCATCTGCAATTAATATAGGCGATGAAGGCGGCTTTGCTCCTCCTATAACTACCGCACAACAAGCTTTAGATCTCCTCTGCAAAGCCATCAAATCCGCCGGCTATCAAAAGAAAGTCTTCCTTGCCATGGACTGCGCCGCTTCTGAATTCTATGATGCCAAAACAAATAAATATCAGCTTCACAACAAATTTCTCACTTCTCAACAACTTCTGACCTACTATCTCACCTTAATCAAAAAATATCCTACTCTTATTTCCATTGAAGATCCATTCCATCAAGATGACTTCCAATCCTTCGCAAACCTCAACAACCTCGCCAAACACATTCAGATTGTTGGTGATGATTTAACCGTTACCAATCAACATCGCATCCATCAAGCAATCGAACACAACAGCTGTTCTTGCCTGCTACTCAAACTCAACCAAATCGGCACACTAACTGAAGCTTTACACTCTGCAGCCTCAGCCATCAACGCCAAATGGGAAATCATGGTCTCTCATCGCTCGGGCGAAACCAACGATTCTTTCATTGCTGATCTTGCCGTTGCTCTCGGCTGTGGCCAGATTAAAGCCGGTGCACCGTGTCGAGGCGAACGTGTCGCAAAATATAATCGATTGTTGGAAATTGAAGAGGAACTTAAAAATAAATAAATCATCTAACTCTCAAAAATCTAACATTCCCCTCCACAACCTTTTTAACTCCTTTCTCATTCTCAAAATAAATGGACGAATCCGCTTTCCTTATATTCTGTGCCCAGCAACACTATTCCGAAGTAGATGTCAACCTCTTCAAAAAAGCATTAGACCTTACTAAACAATATCTCACCAAAAGTTCCCGTCTTTCCGGTGATACCCAATACGATCATAACCTCCGCGTCGCTATTATTCTCGCCGAAAATAAACCTGCCTCAGAAATTATCCTCACCGGAATCCTACAAAGTATTCTCCAATATCAAACGCCTAAACAAATCGAAACCGCATTCAGCCTTGAAATCGTCCATCTGCTCCAAGAACTCGAAAGCTTAAAAACATTAAAAATAAAAAATAAACAGCTCGACCCCGAAGCCGTACGTAAAATTATTCTCACCACTTTGCACGACATTCGTGTTATCCTCATTAAATTAGCAAGCAAACTCGATAACCTGCAAACACTGCATCTTCTTCCTCAAATCGAACAATCCCGCATCGCCGAAGAAGTACTTGAAATATATGCTCCCCTCGCCAATCGCCTCGGCATGGAAAAATTACGTGTCCAATTGGAAGATAGCGCATTTAAACTGCTCAACCCTCTAAAATACCAAGAAATCTCTAATTTTCTTGAATCCTCTAAAGACCAGCGCGATAAAGATATTGCTCAAACAATCGAAGAAATAAAAACACTTGCGTTTGGAAAAGCAACTATCATTAAAATTAAAGGCCGCTCCAAACACATCTATAGTATTTACAAAAAAATAAGCACTCGGGGGGTAAAACTAGACGAACAATACGACCTCTTAGGCATTCGTATCCTCGTTGAAACCGAAAAAGATTGCTACACCATCCTTGGCCTTCTTCACGAACACTTTGAACCAATCGAAGGCCGTCTAAAAGATTACATTGCCAATCCTAAACCAAACTTATACCGCTCCATCCATACAGGTGTAAAAACTCATCAAAATCGCACGCTCGAAGTACAAATTCGCACCCCTGAAATGGACGAATTCGCCGAAGAAGGTGTGGCTGCCCACTGGAAATATAAAAAAGTCAAATCAGATGAACTCTTTGAAAAGAAAACTGCCTGGCTACGTAGTGTCTTAGACCTTGAAAAAGAAGGTCTTCTCGGAACGGTGCAAGTTGACCTCTTCAGTGATACCATTCAGTGCTATACCCCCAAAGGTGATGTCAAAGAACTCAACAAAGGTGCAACACTGCTTGATTTTGCGTATCATATTCATCAAGACATTGGTGATCACTGTGTCGGCGGTCATGTCAACGGCAAATTCGTTCCATTAAAACAGCCCCTTCAATCTGGCGACGTCGTCGAAATTCTCACCAATAAAAGTCAGCGCCCCAGAAGAACCTGGCTAAAATTTGTCAACTCGCCAAGAGCCAAACAAAAAATCCGTAAATCATTAAAAGAACATGAACAATTGCCTGCGTTTCATTATCGTGTCTTAAAACCCATTGTGAGCGAAGAAGAAGGCACACTTGTCACCTCTGAAGAATTTTCCCAAGCCGCCTGTCAAATTGCCAAATGCTGCTTACCGATTCCTGACGAACCAATCACTGGCATTGCCACCAAACGTCGTGTCATTTCGGTGCATAGTCAAGAATGTCGTTTAGCGCTCAAAGAACAAGATCGCTGGGTAGATGTTCAATGGAAAAGAATATTCAACCAAAAAATTCGCTTTTCCATTGACGCTGATGAACGTAGCGGTCTTCTTGCCGACCTCTTACACACCATCGCCTCCGCCGGCTTTGAAGTCAAAGAAGCTAAAGCCAAACTGCTTGGCCCAAATCGCGCTGAATGTTCATTTGCTGTCATTCCTCGCGATCTCACCCAATTAACTGAAATGATCAAACGACTTAAAAAAGTTCGTAGTATTAGAAGAATATACTTTGAATAATCCCATCTTCCACAAAAATCTAACTCTTTATGTCAAACATAATTCCCAAGATCGTCGCCATCGGTGGTGGCGACATTCGTACCAAAAGCACTCTTAACATAGATCGTGCTATCATTCGACTCACAAACAAGAAACATCCTCATTTCTTATTTATCCCAACCGCCAGCTCCGACAATAAACTCTATGCCGAATCAATTCAAAAATACTACAAACAACTCGGTTGTACCACTGACACTCTCTACTTGTTAAACAAACCATTCTCATTAAAAGAAACAGCTCAAAAAATAAATCACGCCGATATAATCTATGTGGGAGGAGGAAATACTTTAAAAATGATGCGTCTTTGGCGCCATCTGGGCATCAACACTCTTCTCAAAGCTGCCTGGCGAGATGGAACTGTGCTCTGCGGTATCAGTGCTGGCGCTATCTGCTGGTTTACATCTGGTCATAGTGATTCTTTATCTTTTTACAATCCTAAGAAATGGAATTACATCAACGTCAAAGGTCTTAATCTACAAAAGAGCATCTTCTGCCCTCATTATAATGACCAAACTCTCGGAATCCCTCGTAAAAAACATTTTGAAAAAATGATAACCCAAAAACGCAAAAATGGCCTCGCGGTAGATAATAATTGCGCCATCGCCATTATTGGCGATACTTATCGTATTCTCAGATCTCAAAAAGATGCCCAAGCCTATCGTGTGCTCGTGCGCAATGGCAAAGTAATCTCAGAACCAATCCCTCAAAAAAACACAAATCAGCCAATCTCTCAGCTCTATTCTAAATCTCACGATTAACACCTAACATTTACACCTCTTCTTCAAACTTCAACACCAAGAAAACCAAACTAAATTATAAAAAATTAAAAACGCTGGTAGTTATAAGTTTCCCTATAACTACCATCTATAATCTTATTTCTTCTTAGCTGCTTTTTTCTTTGCCATGAATCCTCACCTCATTTTTTGATTGAACATGAAAAATCTTATGTAATTTCTCGATGTAGATTGATATTCTGAGAAAAAATTCTTCTCGACGATAAACACCAATTGTATTACATGATAAATCTTTTGAGAATATAAATGTTTCGGATTTTAACATTTTCAAAAAATAATCAAAATAAAAAACAGAAAACAAAAAATGAAACAGAGTAGTTTCAAAAAATCACGTAATAAATTTAATCATATCAATCATTCTGCAGCTATATCCCCACTCATTATCATACCATGCCACAATCTTCAACACCCGTTTATCGACGACTTTTGTCAATGTTGAATCAAAAATTGCTGAATGAGAGTTATGAATGATGTCAGATGAGACTAATTCATCTTCAGAATATTCTATCACTTGTTTGTACTTTCCTAAAGCCTCACGTTTAAACAACGCATTAATTTGCTCCGGCGTCACATCTTTCTCTGTTTCAATTGTAAAATCCGTGATACTCCCATCGGCAACCGGTACACGCAACGCAAATCCGCGAATTCTTCCTCGCAACGCCGGAATTGCCTCAATCGTTGCAATATCCGCACCCGAAGACGTCGGCACAATATTTAACCCTGCTGTTCGCCCTCGCCGTAAATCTGTATGTGGCCCATCCACAATATTCTGATCTGCTGTAAACGCATGTACTGTTGTAAAAAAACACCGTTTGATCCCTATATAATCTTGCAGCACTTTCAACACCGGTGCCACACAATTCGTAGTACAAGATGCGTTAGAAACCACGTTGTGCCTCTTTCGATCATACGTTTTTTCATTTACCCCATATACTAACGTCGTCGTATTGATTGGACATACATTTTCCTCACACTTGCACGGCGCAGATACTAACACTTTCCGTGCCCCCCCCGCTAAATGCAGCGCTGCATCCTGTGGTTTGGTAAATCTCCCTGTACTCTCAACCACCACATCAATTTTCAACTTCTTCCAGGGTAATTTTGTAGGATCTTTCTCTGCTAACACCAAAACTTTCTTCTTGCCAATAATAATATGCTGCGCATCAAAAGTAACCGATTCACCAAATCTCCCATGCACAGAATCATACTGCAACAGATGCGCAAGCGTCTTTGTATCCGTTAAATCATTCACCGCTATGATATTTATCTTTTTATCTGGCCACCCTGCTCTAAGAACCATCCGCCCTATTCTTCCAAAACCGTTAATTGCTACATTGATAACCATGTTTACACCTCTTTTTTCATAATATAATGAGTTATGAGTCAAACATATCTCTTTTACTTAATATAATTTACTCTTCCTTCGCTTTTCTTTCCACAACTCATTTAAATACACTATTATATCCTAACTTCATCATGTCTAACCCGCAACAGATTCCTACCACAGAAACAATAATATTCAAACCCGTCTTCATCGAACGCTACTCAAAATTAACTGACTTCGAACAATTTAAACTCTACTCCCTCTCTTTCCTCAGAAGATCTATTCGCATAAATACTATTCGCGGCTCCATCAAAGAAATCAAAGCCTCCATTGAATCAAAAGGCTGGCATCTCGAACCCATTCCCTGGTGTAAAGAAGGCTTCTGGATCGCTCACGATGACAGACGAGACGTTGGTAATTTGTTTGAACACCATCTCGGCCAGATTTACGTCCAAGAAGCCGCCTCTATGATCCCTCCTTTAGTTTTGCAGCCACAACCGCATGATCTCGTACTTGACCTCTGCGCCGCTCCCGGTTCAAAAACAACGCAGATGGGTGCCATGATGAAAAATACCGGTTTAATCGTTGCCAATGATTACAAAGGCCAACGTTTACAATCATTAGGCATCAATTTACAACGCAGCGGTCTTACCAACACCGTCATCTCTTTAATGCACGGCAAACGCTTCTATCAATTCCAATTCGATAAAATATTAGTTGATGCTCCTTGCTCTGGCACCGGAACAATTCGTAAATCCCTCAAAACCATCCACATCTGGAACCCTAACATGATTACAAAGTTAGCTAAACAACAAAAAGAACTCGCTCATCGCGCATTTGAGAATCTCCGCCCCGGTGGCGAGATGGTCTACTCCACCTGTTCTGTTGAACCCGAAGAAAACGAAGGCGTTGTCAACTACCTTCTTCAAACCTTCCCTAACGCCGAAATTCTCAAAGTCAAACTACCTGGCTTGAAAACCTCCCCTCCTGTGCTAGAATTCAACAGCGAAACATACGACCCTAGAATAAAACATACTTTACGCATCTGGCCCCAGGATAATGACACGGAAGGTTTTTTCATTGCGAAGATACGAAAAAACCCAACGAACGACTGAAACGAGTGACTTTGGGTTTCTTTATTGCCAAACTAAAAAAGATAGAATAAGCAATAAAGAAACTTCAAAACATCAGTGACTCCAGTTTCTTCATATCTAAAATTTGGAAAGAACAAAAAACATCCCGAAAAGTTTAAATATATACACTTGTTTACAAACGTAAATGCTAGTTTCCAACACCTCTACTTTAGTCCTTTTAGCTAAAATTGGTTGTTTGGAACAATTCATTGCTATAAGTCCAGTAATTGAAATACCCTCTCAAGTCAAAGAAGAGTCCCTCTTCCACCCTGAATCATATTATGCTTTACTTATTCATAAATTGATAATCCAAGAAAAGATAAAAGTGGTCACTGTGAAAGAAGAGAGCATACGTCCCATCATAAACCAGTTTCGTCTAGACAAAGGAGAAGCCGCAGCATATATCCTTTTCAATCCTTTAAAACATAAAGCCATCCTTACCGATGATGGAGAATTAATCAAATTATGTAAATTACAGGAAGTACCCTTTACATGTGCGTTAGGCGTAATTGTACGCTTATATGATCGAAAACTTATACCCAAAGAAAAAGCGTTAGAAAAAATAAACGAATTGCAGAGAATAGGACGATATGCTCCAAAACTCATTGCGTATTTTAAATCGGAGGTACAATAAAATGGAAACAGTTTCAGCACGTTTAGATGAGGGTACTTTAACTTTATTTGAAAAAGTACTTCAAGAGAATAGATCAGAAATAGTTCGAACTTTGGTTGAAGCCGGAAAAAAAGAAAAAGCAGTCGAATTATATAAACAAAAAAAAGTAAGTATTGGTCTTGCGGCAAAATTAGCTGGTGTTTCTCTGAGTGAATTTATTGATATTCTTGGAGAACATAATGTATATCTCAACCTCGAAAAAGAAGACATCGAACAAGCGTTAGCAACTGCCCGAAAGATATTCTAACCAAATAGCAATTAAAGTACAAAAAGTAACCACTCTAAAAACTAAAAAAGAGTATCTTCCTACTTTCTCTTCCACGCTTTCTTCACACGATGAAACACACTCTTTTTCTTCTGTGGCTTCATTCCAGAAATTTTCTGCTTCAACCGTCGCTGTAACACTCCTTTCGCTATAACCCATTCATGCTTTGTCACTAACCCGCTCTTCATCACCGCTTTTTCAAAATGTTTTCCAACTGAAGTCAACACCTCTTCACTCGCTTTTCTCGAACTCCCCACTAATTCTTTAGCCAATTTCTGTGCTTCTTGATCATTTAAATCCAACTCTTTCTTCACTTGCCCTGCAATCTTCTTCCCCTGCTCCACACTTAACAATCCTAATCCATATCCTGTTTGTATCGCTTTTTTAATTGCCTCTTTCATAATCTCACCTTTTTTTAATTGTTTCAAATTTTAGTTTAAATGGTGTTCTTCCCCATCTCTACTCTTATGCGTAAATAACAAATAAATAATAAAACAGAGTGCAGACACAAATAAATATAAACTTAACGGCACGCCAAATAACGCTTTTGATCCTTCAAAATACAACAACAGAAATGCTGACGTAACCAACAACACTACAACCGTCCCTAAGTGCATTAACCTATTGCTCTGTTCTAATTGCCATTCTACTCGTGACAGCTGCGCTTCCACTCCTTTCCCCTGTTGTTCCCGTTCTCCTGCTTTTCGTTCTAACTGATCTAAAAACGTATTGATATGGTCCGGTAATTCTAACATCAAATCTTTATGACTCCATAACGCTTTCATTGTTCGTTTCACCAGCGCCGTCGGCTTATAATACTCTTTGAGATACGTATTCATAAACAACTTCATCCCTTCTGCAACTTTAAACTTCGGATTTAATTTCAATCCTAACCCCTCTGCCTGATAAATCGCCTTTGCCATCAACACATGACTTGGATCAAAATGCACATCATACCTCGCTCCTTTGCTGATAATCTGATACACTGCTTTCCCAATACTCTTCTGCCCGATTGCATTGCTATATACTTCTCGTAATATTGGCAACGTCTCCTCTTTAAATGAGACTAAATCCGCATTCTGAACATCTCGCGCCAGCGCTAAAATACACTGCAAACTCTTTTCCGGATTCTTTTCCGGAACTGATAAAATAAATCGTGTCACCGCATGTCTATCCTCAACAGATAATTCTCCCATAATCCCGCAATCCAAAAATACTAACGTTCCATTTTTTTGTACAAAAATATTTGCCGGATGCGGATCCGCATGAAAAAACCCGCAAATCAGCGCCTGATGTAAAATAGTCATAAAATATGTCATCGAAATTTTCTCTCGTGAAATATGTAATCGTTCTAACCCTTTCACGTCTCCTAATTTCACACCCTCAATATATTCCATTGTCAACACTCGTTTCGAACAATATTCTTGATAAATCCTCGGCGCCGTTACTTTTTTCTCAACTTTCAACTCCTCTTTCAATCGCACCGCATTCTGTGCTTCAACTAAAAAATTCAACTCTTTTCTTGTCCATAACGCAAACTCTTTCACTATTTCTACTGGCCGATAATGATGTAAGAACGTGCTATGCTTCTCCATATGTGATGCCATAAAAAATAAAATGTCTAAATCCGTATCAATAATCTCCCGTATTCCTGGCCGCTGCACTTTGACCGCCACAACTTCTCCGCTATGCAACTTCGCTTTATGCACCTGCGCCATCGATGCCGCCGCAATCGGCTGCACTGAAAAATCTTTAAACAACTTCGCCAAAGAATCTCCTAACTCCTCTTCAATTATTTTTTTTACCTCCGCAAACGTCACCGGCGGCACTGTATCCTGCAACTTCTCAAATTCCACTGAAAACTCAAGTGGCACAAGATCCGGTCGTAACGATAATAATTGTCCTAATTTAACAAATGTCGGTCCGCACCGCTCAAATGCTCGTCGTAATCGTACGGCTTGCGCTTGCCTATCCGTCAATGGCCCACTCACCTGCATTCGCTTAAAAAAAGGCAAATACTTCCCTAACTTCGATTGCGTAACATAATACCCCAACCCCTCCTCAAAAAATATCAACAGTATCTGTTCTAATCGCTTTAAATCCCGAATATCCTGCCGTAAATGAAACATCTCTAAACCTCTTTTTTACTAACCAAAAGAAATAAACAAAGTATTTATAGTTAACGCTCTAAATTGCTACTTTATTTATTAACTTGAGTCGGATACTCTTTTCGTACTGATCGTACAATCGCTTCAGTCCACTGTTCTCCATTTTTTTTCATTGAACCATCCGTACACCATGCCAACTCTGGATCAACCCAAACATTACCTTCAAAATCAGTGATTTTTTCTTTTTCCGTTTCAAAAGCATACCCAAATAGTTTACCATTTTTAACAAGTTGTAATAACAAGTCGTGGTTGTAAATCTGATGAACAATGGAGACAAAAATCGCTGATTGTTTCATATTTTGTAACAGTGTATCTGTAATAAGATCTTTCGTTTCTTCATTTTGCGCAAGTGCTGGAAATACAACATCTGATTTTTTCATTAAATCCTCTAATTTCACAATTGAAAAACGTCTATCTCGTGACTTTCTTGACCAATAAACAACGTTCATACCTAATCCGATGCAGATTTCAGCAATACGAGTACCAATAGCACCTAAACCAATAATACCAGCCGTTTTTCCTTTCAATTCTACCCCTTGGTATTTGGCAAAATCCTGCTTCCATCCTTCTTTGATAACTAGTGGTAATTTTCTTGCAACATTTAACGCCATCAGAACTGCCCATTCCGCAACCGCTTCTGTTGAAAAACCACGTAAATTCACAATCGGTATGCTTTGTCTTTTTGCCTCAGCAGTATCAATCCAAGAAAATGAAGTCGTTTGCAGACAAATCGCCTGAACATTTTTCAACTTTACAATTATCTTTTTAGGCACACTCCATTGACAAAAATCAGGATCAATAGCGATTATTTTCGGATTAGTATCATATAATTCTGCCACTTTCAACAGCGGCGTAATATTTTTAATAAAGATCACATCACCCGCAGCTTTTATTTTTCTTTTTAATTCTTCAGTAAAGAGAATATCCATATTTGGAGAAAGAATAATTATTTTCAAAGCCATACCCTAATAAAGAAAGTACTCTATTAAAATGTTTGTTTTTTCTTTTGCACTACACCAGAAGTAAAATGACGAAAGGTAATATTTACCCTATAAAAAATAAGTAAAAATAACTATTGCTCTTTCTGCTTCAACCGTGTCATGTAACCAGCAATAATATTTCGCAACTTCTTACTGCCAATACTTGCATACGCGTTCGTTAACGTTTTATTCTGTATAAAATCCGCAGAAAATTTATCTCCATGAAGTTTAAAGAGTTGTTTGGTTTTACGTTTTAAATATGTTGTTTTAATTCTTCCCATGACTTCATTAGAAAACACCCTATTTATAAATATTATGGTTATATTTAACTCGTTTTCAACCATCTTCCTCTTAAAATGTCCCACTCTCCTCCATAACCCTTAAAACCTCACAAAACATCTATATATTACTATGTACCAAATGTCCCAATCCTATGACTCTGCTCCTCAATTCTCTCATTCACCATCTTACCGCTCTCCCCTCTCATACAGCTCTCACTCTTCCTCTCCATTAGAATACATTGCTCATTCTGCTATATCCTATTCCAATTCCGAACCAATTATTTCTTACGCTTCAATGACCTCTCCCTCTTCCCCTTCCTACACTTCTTTCTTTCCCTCCCTATTTCCCTCAATATCACCCTCATCCTCCTTTCCTTCCCAAAATTACAATTATTCCTCTAAACTCCACCCCTATAGCAAAAACCAAACACAATACCATCACTTTCAAACACATCAAGAATACCACTTCCAACCCAACAATTTTCTCAAACCAGGCAAACACAGCATCTTCGTCGGCAACGCCGAACAAATCCGCCCCTTTGTTGAAGAAACATTCTTCCATCTTTTCCACAAATCATTGCCAGAAAACATCAAAATTAGCGTCTGCAACGAACAAGAATTCCGTAAAATCGCTCCTCATCCTTCCACCATCGGCCTCTCCCTCAATCGTGGCCAGCAAGGCCTCCTCTCCGAAATTTTCGTCTTAAATGACACGTTGCCTCGCGTCCTTCTTACTTTAGGCCACGAACTTGGTCACGTCTTAACGAAAACTCTTGACAACGCCCATGATGAAGAAGCCAAAGCATATGCTTTCTCATTAGCCTGGATGAACATAATCAAAGAACATAACATCGCTAACTTAGCAGATTGCATCATCACCGAATCTCCTGCCAATAATGGCCTGCATAATATCGCCTTCAACTTCATCACCACTCTTCTGCAGACAGGCAAAGACGCTTGGAATATTTATACTGACTTACTTACCAAAACAATAACAATAAAAGAACCTTTTTCTCTCTAATATATTTATAACTTAAATCTAATCAAAAAAAAGAAAGGTTTTTAAGCATACTAAATATCCTTACCTTATGAAAAAATACTTTTTAATTTTTGTTCTCATCATAACAACTTTATTTTTAATCAGTTGTTCTCCTGCACATTCTAATCTTCCTCCTTCTTCAAACTCCCCAAGCCTTTCGCAAACATCTGTCCCCACACAAACTCCCAACGAAATAAAAGAAGCAACTAAAGAACCAATTACCCCCCCCTCCATTCAACCAGAACCAACTAAACAAACAACAACCGAACCAACTTCTACAACTCCCCTAACTTCTACTCTTTCACCTGAAAAAATAAAATCTCCTCCTCTCGCTCCCCAAATAAGAACAACCCCTGCGGTTCTTCCCCCTCCTCTCTCCATAACTGCTTTTGATCAATTTACCGGTTCAACTATTGATTCCACAAAATATAATACCCAACTCACAGGCAATAGTACAATCATCCAAAACGATAAGCTAATCATCCAAGGCAACAGCGACAAAGGCATCAGTTGGGCATCGTTATATACCACCAAAATCTATACCACTCAAAATGATTATAATCTTTCCGTTGATGTAAATTTGGCCGGCTCTGTTACTGAAGGCTCCGCCCATGCTGTTCTCGGCTTAGAAACTCTACCCATATTAACCACTGGTAAAAACCCTGAACGTAACTACTGTGAACTCAGACTCTCACGCAATGATAAGATTCTTCGCATGTCAAAAACAATTAATCATCTAGATCAAAATACCCCTCTGAGCGGTACGATTAATTTATATTTCAATAAAAATATCGGAAAATTAACCTGCACATTTAACGGCCAAACCATTACTCAATACCAAGAACCTCAAACCGGCGAATACTATGGCTCGCTTCGTAGCGGTTTAAACTACGTTTCTGAAGGTGGGGGGATTGAAACCTCAGGTACAGGCGATTATACTGCCACTTTTGATAATTTCTTCATCAAACAAAACTAATGAGGAGTTTGCATAATTCATATTTTACAGAAAGCACTGCTTTCTTATGTTACTTGCGCAACATCTTGGCAAACTCCTCGTAGAGATTCTGTCACTCTCGTTCCGAAGTTGCCGCGAGCAACCTTTGCAATGCAAGAAATGAGAAAACTATCTC
>CAYSCV010000027.1:0-15558 GCA_964429715.1 uncultured Methanosarcinales archaeon | reverse complement strand
CGGTTCCCGAACGCTAGTGAGGATATCGGCCGGTGCAGTCTTTATCACCACTCCCACACAATTCTTCTATTTTTTTTCAAGAATTTATGTAAAAGCAAACAAAAGAAAAATTCCCGTTCAACCACAAGATTTCTCCACTCCATAATAAAAACATCAATATTTATATACTCCTGAAATTTCCCTCTACTCAGAATGACAGATAAACGTGTAAATGTTGGATTTGAAGCAAACCGCCGTGTAATAAACATCGAAAGCCGACGTGAAGGCCCATTATTAGACCAAGAAATAAGTATTAAACTTCGCCCTCGCTTAATCATAAAAGGACTTCTCATCCTCACATTTTTAGCAATTATTTTTCTTGCCGGAAGATGGAGTATCGATGCACCAAACGTCGACCTAAGTAGCCTTAAGACTACCGGCATATTTAGTAACACTGCTGCAGAAAAAGCAGCTGCAATTCCAATAGCAGACGTAAAAACACCAGAATCAAAGACTCAACCCGTTGTTGAAACACCAAAAACGACGACGACAACCGCCGCAACAACCACTCCTACCCCTGTAGAAACAAAACCTGTAACCCCAACAAACACCACTAATACTTCCACCACAGAAACAACCACCGCACCAACTACAAACGAAAAAATCATTACAAAATACACCAAAGTCGCTCTCGCTATTCCAAGTGTTAAGGTCGAAATTAAAGGCAAAGAACCAACCTGGGGAAAAATCACAAGTGTAGACTACACGATAAAGAATAATGAAGAAGGAACCATAAAACCAGACTATATCATGATCTCACAAGTAGAAGGCTACGATAACGACTACAACAAAAAAATTCCTTTACCTGCATCTGCAAAAACAATTAGTTCAGGTAAAACTGTTACCTCAAGTATTATCGTACCTAATGGCTTTACCTATAGTGAAGCAACTGCCGGCAAAGTGAGCGACGTAACTATCACTTTTGTCCTCTTTGATGAAAAAGGCACTGCTATGGGCTCATTCTCAAGCGGTTACGACTTAAGTAAATAAATATTTACCACATTTTTAACTTTTCTTTTAAGCCCACATTTCTCTCGAAGAAAATAGCAATCTTTATAAATCAAAACCTTCATCTCTTCATAAAAGGGGCTTATGGAATAATGACGAAAGTAAAACGTATTAGCATTCACGGATTCAAAAGTTTTGCCAGTAAAACCGACATCTTTTTCAACGATAAATTCAACTGTATCCTTGGCCCAAATGGTTCTGGAAAAAGTAATATTGGCGACGCCTTATGTTTCGTTCTCGGCCGTTTATCCGCAAAATCCATGCGTGTTGAGAAAGCCAGTAATCTCATTTTTAATGGTGGGAAAAATAAAAAACCATCCACCCAAGCCATGGTCGAAATTGTCTTTTCAAATGAAGACCATATTTTTCCCATTCAATCTGAAGAAGTCGCCGTGAGTCGCACCATTAGTGAAAACGGTACCAGCATCTACCGTATCAACGACAAAAAAATGACTCGCACCGAAGTTATCGATCTTCTCTCCATCTCACGCATCAACCCTGAAGGGTATAACATCATTCTCCAAGGCGACATTACCCGATTTGTCGAAATGTCCGGAATAGATCGCCGTAAAATCATTGAAGAAATCAGCGATGTTTCATTGTACGAAGAGAAAAAACATAAAGCAACATTAGAACTGCAAAAAGTCGAAGAACAACTCAATAACGCCGAAATCATCCTCAAAGAACGTAAAACCTATTTGAAAGAACTCAAAAAAGACCGCGACCAAGCTTTAGTCTACAAAGAAACAATCGACAAAATAAATAGCCTAAAAGCAACCCATGTCAACCATCAAATAACACAACGTGAAGAAGTCAAACAAAAATATGATGCCGAAATTGCTCAGCATCAAACTAAAATAAACGAAGTAGAATCTCACAACACCATTCTTAAAGAAAAAATCACTTATAACAAAACCGAAATCACGACCATCAACCACGAAATAGAACAGAAAGGTGAAAAAGAACAATTGAAAGTACATAAAGAAATCGAAGACCTCAAAATCCACATCACCAAAGATAGAAGCCGTAACAGTACATTAAAAGACGAAATTAACAAAATCCAACAGCGAAAAGACCAATTCAAAGAAGAACTTAAAGAATTAGACCAAAAAGCATCTACTATCTCCAACAAAAAACGAGAAACAGAAAAATCTATCCACACCAAATCCTGTGAACTGCAAGAAGTAGAGATGAGAATTGCCGAATTCCGCAAAAAACATGACATAGAATCATCGCAAGACATTGACAAAGACATTGAAGAAAAAGAAAAAATTATTGAACAAAAACAAGAGGAAGTGCAGCAGATCCGTCAGAAACAGCAAGAACTTCTCCGTGAAAAAGATAAATTAGAATTCCAATTACAAAGTATCGATGAAAAAATAAAAAAAGTACACGAAGTTGAACAGAACAACAAAGAACAGCTCACCCAACTGCAAGACCAAAAAACCAACTTCAAAAACGCCACACTACGCCTAAACCAACTTCTTGATACTGACAGCAGTTTCGCCTCACAATTATCAAACGCGAGAAAAAAACTAACCGAATTCCAAGAGAAACACGCCAAATTAAACGCCAAAAGCATGAATATCCAAGCCGGCATCTCAACCAACGAAGCCATCCGCTCCATTCTCGAAAACAAAAAGAAATTTAAAGGCGTTATTGGCACAGTTGCCGAACTTGGCCAAGTCAACAAAAAATACGCTCTTGCGTTAGAAATAACCGCGGGAAGTAGAATGCAAAACATCGTTGTTGAAGACGACAAAACTGCCGCTGAATGTATCAGCTTTCTTAAAAGTAGCAAACTTGGCAGTGCCTCATTCATCCCTTTAAACAAAATTAAAACCATCGACATCAGTCAAGAAGACAAAAAACTCCTCAAACAAAACGGTGTCCATGACTTTGCGATTAACTTAATCTCCTATCAACCAAAATATGAAAAAGCATTCTCATTTGTGTTTGGCAACACTTTAGTCGTTGAAGATATTGAAACTGCCCGTTCTCTGGGCATCGGTCGAATCAAAATGGCCACCGTTGATGGTAACCTCGCGGAAGCAAGCGGCGTCATGCGTGGCGGTTATATGATGAAAAAACAAAGCACCGGCTTCCAAGAAAAAGACTCATTAGAAGAACTTGAAACCGCCGAAAAAGATATTGAAGAATTACAAAGCGTCATTCAAAACGTGGAAGTCAAACGTCAGATGAATGAACAAGAAATATCCTCCCTCAGAAACAAAAAAGCAGAATTAGAAGCAGACATAATCAAACTTGAAAAGACATTGCATCTTGGTACAGAAGATCTTGACGCTTCAGAAACCCTCAAAAAAGACATTGCTATAAGACTAAAAACCGTAAACGAAGACCTCAATAAAATCAGCCGTGATATCAACGGCATCAACCATGTTTTAGCCGACGTAAAGACCAAAAAACAAGTGCTTCGCAGCCAAGTAAATGCGTTACGCGATCCTCGATTACTCGCTCAAATGGCTGCGTTTGAAGAATCAAAATCACAATCCCGTGAAGCCCTCGTTCATCTTGAAAACGAAATTAAAACCACCCAACTACAAATCGACCAGATGATCAACCCTGAAAAAGAAAAAATTCATGAAATTTTAAAACAACACGAAAAAGAAGAAACTCAATTCAAAGAAGAAATCACAGTTTTAAACACATCCATTACCGAAAAAGAAAAAATTCTTGAACAAAAAGAAAAAGAAAGTAAAGAATTTTACGCCAAATATAAAGAAATGTTCAACCGCCGTGAAAAACTCAGCGCTGAAATCAACAAAGCCGAAAACGATATTGAAAACGCCCGCGAAAAAGCCCGCACACACGAACGCGACCTCAACCTACTTTCCCTTAAAAACGCCGAGATTAAAGCAAAACTTGCTGGTCTGCAAGAAGAACTTGCTAAATACCCTCAGGCCCTCATTCTCGAACACAAAAAAATCGAAGAATTACAACAAGAAATCTTAAACTCCGAAAAAATCCTCTCAGAAATGTCCGCAGTGAACATGAAAGCTCTAGAGATATACGAACAAATCGAAACAGAATACAACAAGCTCATCGAAAAGAAAGACAGCCTTGAAAAAGAAAAGACCGACGTCCTAACTTTAATGAACGAAATTGAAACCAAGAAAAAAGAACAATTCCTCAAAACATTCGAACAAGCCAACTCCAACTTCCAAACCATTTTCAATAACCTCTTTAAAAAAGGCAAAGCCAATTTACAATTAGACAACCCCAACGCCCCATTTGAAGACGGCCTCAGCATCAAAGTAAAACTTCTTGGCAACCGCTTCCTTGACCTTAAATCCCTCTCCGGCGGAGAAAAAACTCTAACTGCATTATCATTTATCTTCGCCATCCAAGAATATCAACCTGCCTCATTTTATATCCTAGATGAAATCGACGCCGCACTAGACAAACATAATTCCGAAACCCTCTCTAAACTCATCCGCTCATACGCTGACCGCGCCCAATATATAGTCATTTCCCATAACGACTCTATTATTTCCGAAGCCGACACATTATTTGGGATTAGTATGGTGGACGGCATAAGTAAAGTTACTGCGTTGAAAATATAATTTTTTCTAAAGAGAAGTTTGCCAAGAAAATATTAATTATACAAACTTCTCTAAAACACCCTAAAAAATAACAGTTAAACACACTCAAAAAAGAAAGATTTATAAACCTCAAAAAAATGATTTATAAAAAGAGGTAGAAGAAATATGGTTAAAAGTTTAAAAAGAAAAAGAGTACAGGCAGTATATCGCCCCGACATCCAATCTCTCATTCCTCCCACAAGATTAAGTAAATTTGGCATCGCATACAGTATTGCTATTCTCTGCGCTACAAGCATACTTGTATTAAGTCTTAGCGCAAAATACACCACGCATGGTATAATCACCCTAGAAGCACTCAAACCATTCTTCATAACGATAAATACACTGCAACCTATTAGTATCATCAGTAATATGGCTGAAGCAGCATTACATGGACTAGTATTTGGCCTACTCTTTAGCTGGTTGTACAACAAATTAGCCTAACACTTTCCATTTCCTTCAGAGAAAGAGAAATTGTAAAAAACATTTATAAAAACTTCTTCGCTTTCTCCATCAGCGGCATCACTTTCTCAACTTCCTCTTTTGTCATCCGACCTAACTTCGCAAACGACAACTCTCCTGCCGCATTCTTCGTCTCTCGACCAATCTGCAACTTTGGCGTCCCATTATTGTATGCAAACACTGCAACCGTTACTTTTGACTTCTCAAAATCAAGCGATTCCGAAAACAACTCTTTATCTAAATTTTTATCAAATCCTGGCATTTTAACTAAACCTCCGCTATTATTATTTAAAATGGCAGGCCTGAAATACACACATTTCACTTGCCTGGCATGATTATCCTCATTACTGATAAATTACTAGACAGTATTTTTTATCTCTTATTCTTAAACATTTGCGTAAAAATCATCGTTTTTTCAAATTCGCAGGCAACAACCCGCTCTGCCCATGATACTGATACGACTGCCCCGCCGTCTTCGTCTTACCTTTCATCACGTCAAATGTCACACAACCAATAGCAAGTCCTTCATGCAACACATACGACACATTCGAATGATTGAATATCTCAAGCACTATCCCATGTTCTTCTACAAACGTTCCATCAATAATCGAAGCAGTTATATGCACACTCAACCCTAAACGAGCAATCGTACTTCGCCCATCTAACTGACATAAGATATTTTTATCTGTCCATATTCTTTCTTGAGTATGTCCTAATATAAATTCTCCTGGTCGCAACACAAACGACTTCTGAGACAAATCATATTTAATTCCCAATGGAGCTTGCTCTTTACCTAAATCAATCTTCTGCCCATTCTTATACCTCAAAATATCTCTCCCTAAATGCACTCGCACACCCACCGGGCGAATATCTTTCTTCTTCAACTGTGGAACAATCTTAATTTTTCCTCGTCGCACATATTCCTCAATCAAATAATCTGGTAATTTCATAGTGCACCTCAATTCCCTCTATCTCATTTTTTCATCAAGTATAATCTGTAATTTTTCAATGAATTTCTTACATTTCTCAATATTTGATAACGCTGTTTCAAAATCCATTTTTCTTCCATAATACACTAAAGAATTTCTATTAGAACGACAATCATTAAACAAACGAAACAATTCTTGCTTTTCTAAAATATCACGCAAATAATATCCCAAACAAATATGATTTATAACTTTATACCCCAAAATAAGCACTAACGCATGCAATAACTCCAATGCCGAAGAATAATAATTTTCAAATAAGTAATTCACATTGCTCTCTTTAACCGTATTTTCATCTAAAAATCTTATTCTTCCCTGAGCAGTATCTATTAGCGACATTGCTTTAAATAAATCCGGAGTGACTTTTAATGAAGCACCAGAATCAATACACTCCTGCCATCTGCTTTCATTATTCATGAAATACCTCTATAAACCCTTGTACCACAACCCCATTAATAATATTATTTGCTAATTCTTTATTTTCCACACCCGTAATATGTTTATATACAAACAACTGAATTTTACGTTTAAGTATTTCCTCATACTTCTCCAACTTAATTTTCTTTTTCGCTGTCGTTTCAACATACATATCGATATCACTTCCTTCAATATCCTCCCCGCGTGCATATGACCCAAAAACAATAATCACGGGATTACCTAGCTCTTTCTTAAAAAAATCAATAAGTCCAGAACAAAATAGTTGCCGTAGATTAAACAACTTCTTCTCAAGCAAAAATTGCGCAGAATTTCTGTTGGCAGAATAAAACGTAACCTCTCCTATCACCACCCGTTGTAAAATCCCTACTTGTTCTAACTCCTTTGTATAACGAATAACCGAAGGCAACGGCACTTGCACAACCCGCTCAATCTGCCGTACCCGTAACTTCACCGTTGGATTTATACAAAAATACTCTTGAATCTGTTGTTTGATCGGAATTATTCCCATATGATAACTAACAATATCAATTGATATTTAAAACTTTCGGAAATATAGGTGCCACTGAAAAGTAACAAAGATAACCGACACATTTAAATATACACCCATTTTTAGATATAAGAGTAATATCAAAACGACTTTAAAAACAATAAGTATCCCACAGGTGAATAAATATGACATTAAACGAAAGCATAGAAAGATTCTACAACAGCCAACCATTTAGAGTGGGCGTTGCAGTATTGATATTAAACGCCGTAGGGATCAGCATAGCATACCAAAATAATGATTCCATACCAAAACCTCAATTTCATGCTTTTGCCTGCGACGGCACTAAAAAAACAAGAACAGGCCTAAGATTCAGTCACGGTCGTAACAGAGAATTCACAGAATACGCCGTATGTATACAAGGCAAAGACACATACAAGACCCCTACCGAAATACGAGAATATAATAGACAATAAAATGAATTCAAAATCGGAAAAATAATAGAAGAATTAGTAGAATAAAACAGTTAAATAGACACTATTACTTGGAAAAGAAATGACAATAATAACCGGAAAAGATTCTGCTGCGCACTCAAGATTAATATCAAGACAGGCAAGACTATACATTCCTCCAGAAATAGAACAGGAAATAAGAGCAGATGGAAAAATAAATCTTGAGTATTATTATTTTGGTACTGCTTTTAGTGATGGAATTTGGTATATTGGCCAAAATGTACCTGAACCTAGTTTCATAGAAGAGGAAAGTGAAACAGTAGACCATATTAGATTAGAAGATTTGGCAATTGGAGATATGTTGAAAGTATCTTGTCATCACCCAAATGCTGTATACATTATAGAACATATAAATAAAGATCATCCGTATAGAAAATTAAGGATATGGAATGGGAGGGGCCCATTCTGCTTTGAAGGTAATTTAGAATTGATATCGTATTTTGATGATAAAAAGAATGAAGTAGAAATGGGAGCATTAAAAGTGGGAACGAGTACAGACTGGCCTTACTTTGTCGTTGACCAGCTGGGGTTAAAGGCCCCACAAGCAGAATGGGTGGACAGTCCAACAGAAATATTAGTACAACGTAAGCGATAGATATAGTGACTAGATCTGAAATTCTGTTCGAATTCTAAAGAATTTCAGTATATTTAACCTTCTTTTGCATGCCTCTACACATCCAAATTAACCACTTCATGCGCATGCTTCTCAATAAAATCCCGTCGTGGTTCCACTTCATCACCCATTAACACTGTAAACATCTGATCAGCTGAAACCGCATCCTCCACCGCCACTCTCTTAAACGATCGCGAAGTAGGATCCATCGTCGTCTCCCATAACTGCCGTGCATTCATCTCCCCAAGACCTTTATAGCGTTGTATACCTATTCCTTCCATGCCACCAAGAGAAGCCACAACTTTCTCCTTCTCCGCATCTGTATACACATATTCACTATGCTTCCCTTTCTGAATTCGATATAACGGCGGCATCGCCACATACACATGCCCTTGCTCAACTAACGGCTTCATATACCGATAAAAGAAAGTAAGCAATAACGTCATAATATGTGAGCCATCCACATCCGCATCCGTCATAATAACAACTTTATCATACCGCAATTTAGCAACATCAAACTCCTCACCAACTCCTGTACCAAGCGCCATAATCATCGAAATAATTTCTTTATTCTCCATAATCTTATGCAGCCGCGCTTTCTCCACATTCAAAATTTTTCCCCGTAAAGGTAATATCGCTTGAAATTCTCGACTACGACCTTGCTTTGCCGATCCCCCTGCACTATCCCCTTCAACCAAATAAATCTCACATAATTTTGGATCACGATTGCTGCAATCCGCAAGCTTCCCTGGTAATCCCGCCCCTTCCAATGCACTCTTTCGCCGCGTCAACTCCCGTGCCTTGCGCGCAGCCTCTCGAGCTCTTGCCGCATCAATACACTTCCCCACAATAATCTTAATCGCCTGCGGATGCTCTTGAAAATACGTTGATAACTCATCATGGACAATCGAACTCACAATCCCAAACACATCACTATTTCCCAATTTCGTCTTCGTCTGCCCCTCAAATAACGGCTCCTGCACTTTAACAGATATAACCGCCACAAGTCCCTCTTTCACATCATCTCCAGTAAGCTTGATCTCCTCTTTTCCTTTGATCAAATCTTTCAAACCCGTATTCAATACCCGCGTCAGCGCCGTCTTAAACCCCGAAAGATGCGTCCCTCCCTCAATCGTATCAATATTATTCACATACGAAAATACTGCCTCTTGATAGCTAGAATTATACCGCAGTGCAACTTCCACAACCACATCATCTTTCGTCTTCTCAAAATAAATCACTTCATGCAACGGCACTTTATTTTTATCAACAAATTGCACAAACTCTTTAATCCCGCCATTATACTGAAAAACTTCTTTCTTATTCTCCTCTCGCTCATCAACTAATTCAATGTAAATACCTTTATTCAAAAATGCCAACTCCCGCAGCCTCTTAGCAAGAACATCATAATGATACACCGTCTCCAAAAAGATAGTATTATCCGGCTTAAATCTAACTGTTGTTCCCGTTCCACTTGCATCACCCATAACCGTTAATTGATCTAACGGATTTCCGCAAGAATAATGCTGCACATAAATCTTCCCATTGCGCATCACCTTCACTTCCAACTCAATCGAAAGCGCATTCACTACACTCAACCCAACTCCATGCAGCCCCCCCGACACTTTATATGTATCCTTATCAAACTTCCCACCTGCATGTAACTTTGTTAACGCCACTTGCACCGCCGGCATCTTCAACTGCTGATGCATATCTGTAGGAATTCCCCGCCCATTATCAATAACAGTAATAGAATTATCCTTGTGAATAATAACAATAATACGAGAACAATATCCGGCTAACGCCTCATCCACCGAATTATCCACAATCTCATAGACAAGATGATGTAAACCCCGCAAACTCGTATCTCCAATATACATTCCCGGTCTGCGTCGAACCGCTTCTAGACCTTCAAGTACCGTAATCTGCGCCGCCCCATACTCCTTTGGCTGCTCACTAACTTTAGCCACCACCGCTTCAACCGAGCCTTTCGCCGGTTCATTCTGTCCATTTTGTACATTTTCCGGTACTGATTCCCCTGGCTGTTCTGGTGTCATTTTTGGTATAAAAACTAATCTTTGTTAAATAAATTTTATCGTCGATAAAGACCTAAGATTTAGAGACATTTAGGCTTTATAAACATATCGGTAAAATAAAGTATAACCACTCTAAAATAACAACAGAAACAAAACATTTATAAACTATAAATCAAAAAGAAACCCTCTATGACCTCTTTTCGTTATACAGGTATGTTCAACCCCGGCGAAATCTGGGCTAATAATAGCGCACTATACCACAAATGTGTAGACCAGCCCTATAATGATAATCTTTTTTCACCTAAATTAGCCGCAAGAGCATTAGCATTATATAAAAAATTCCCCGCAGGACAAAAACACGATCGCCTCATCGGCCATCAAATTCAAATTTACCACATAAATAATCCCATCTGGGAAAGAAAAGGAAAATTACTAATCCCCAAAAGTAGATTAGAACTGCTCGTTGATGCTGATCTTGGATTAGAACTAACAAAAGAAATAGGCAAACCATCCTATCAAGAAGAAATAATCTCAACAATAAAAGAATATAAACTGCCTGATGGCACTATCATTCGTGGCCAACATATTCGCCAAATTGCACTCAAAGAAAGCTCGTGGTCAAAGATAGAACAATATTGTATCCTCCAAAAAATAATTATTTCTCAAAGAAAAACAGAAGGATATAAGTTTGGAATCAATAGCAAAATAATAACAACAAATAACCCGATAGAATTTCATATTACAAAATACGTCAAAATTAATCAGAAAACAATTCAAACACAAAAAGAAATCGCAAGAGCCGCATACAAGCAAGAAAGCAACCGAAATTTTGTTATTCCCGGAAAATTTCAAATGATGATTTATAGCAAAAAATAACAAAGTACATTACAACCAATGACCGACTACAAAACCCTCTTTCAAGAATCCCACCTCAGCCCCATTCCCGCACAACTACAACACCCAACCTATTCAATCTCCCCTTTTCCCCGAACCGACCTATTTCTCCTCTACATCAGAACAAGAAACATCAATACCCCAAAACTACAACAAAAATTAGAAGAATATATCGATAACCCCTTCAACGTAGATCATCAGGCTCATCGCTGTATCATGTACATTTTTCCTTCAGAAATCAGCGATCAATTTCCAAAAGCACAACAATTACAACAACAGCACTGGCAGCAGCACGCCCTCTTCATTCGCGGCGCCACAAACATTCATCTCAAACAAGCCGCACAACATAAAATAAGAGACATTGTAGCAGAATCTCTTGACCAATTAGCCGCACAAACAATATATAGACACTACATTACCTGGCAAGCCCATCATGCCCACAAACTGCTCGACCCCCACAACTACCTACAACAATACGATCCAAAATTAGCAGAATTAGAATACAAAGAAAAGTAAATAACAATCAAAAAACATAAAATGCAACCACTCGCCATCTACCCAGAACTAGAACAAGCCTATAAATTATTTCGCACACAAGCCCACAATCCTCTTTGCGTCCTCTATCCCTGCTGTGCCACCGACGCTACACCTTCAAATGCATTTGACAACGTAACCTATGTAGACCTCGACAAAGAATCTATCAACACACTACAACAAGCCGGATATAACGCACATCTAAAAGACATAAGAGATTACCAACCAAAACAACAACACGATCTTCTTATCCTCCTCAACCCCTCTATTCCTTCAGCATGGGCCACACCATATCTGCAAAGAGACGGCTACATCATCGCAAACAATTGGCATAATACCGCAACCAGCCTAAATCATCTCCCAAAACAATTTAAATTATGGGGCACATTAAATTATCACAAATCACCAAGTATAAACACAGATCTCACTAACCTATTTCACCCAGTCAAAGACGAACAAGAATTACAACATTACCGACCAGATCATTATGACTTTCTCAAAAATGTAATCGCCAACTTTGCAAATCAAAGCTTTATCCTCGCATCAAAAAACGATTCATTCACACAACAACTGCAAGCATTCTGTAAAACCATGAATCAAGAAATGCCCAGCCGACGCGTTGCTGACTTGTATATTTTCAAAAAAAAGTGATAAGAAAAAATAAGAGAGAAAATAAATTTCTCATCCTACACCTCATCCGTTCTCCAATGCGGCTTCACCTCAACATCCCCGTACGTTTCTCGTCGCAAAAACCCTTCCCAGCCAATCATCGCCCCCTGATCACCCGCAAGATCAATCGGCACATTAAAAAACAAAGCCCCCCTCTCTTCACACATCATCCGCAGCATCGAACAAAACCGCTTATTTGCCCCAACACCCCCAACCAATAAAAGCTCCCGCTTCCCCATATGCGCCATCGCCCGCTCAACAACTTCTGTACACATCGCAAAACACGTCTCTTGCACTGAAAAACACGCATCTTCTTTTGAAATCTTCCCCTGCTTATACATCTGTTCAACTTTCGTCAATATGCCTGAAAACGACACATCCATCCCTTTCACCGAATACGGCAACTCCACATATTTCCCCTGCAACGCCAACTGCTCCATCACCGCCCCCGCTGGAAACCCTAACCCCAACACCCGCCCTAACTTATCTAACATATTGCCAAGCCCAATATCTAACGTCTCCCCCATAATCAAATACTTCCCTTCCCTATCATTAACACCTGGCATCTGCACAATAATCTGCGTATTCACACCAGACACATACAAATAACAAGGATCATTAAGTTTGTTCCACACTCTCCCAATACTCAAATGCGCACAACAATGATTCACCCCAACTAATTTCTTCCCCTCTTTCACACCCCACGCTTTCACAATATTATATCCAGCCCACAACGCCGGATCAAGCCCCGGACCCGCCGAATACGCAATAAACGACACATCTTTCCATGTAATTCCCGCAATAAAAAACGCCTCATCCAAAATCCTCTGCGCAACCTCCTTATGATGCAATGCTACCTTGTCCGGAATCATACCACCACCTGCAGAGCTATAACTATCCTTCACATTCGCTAACACTCGTCCGGAAGAATCCATCACACCCACCCCAAACGTATGCGCTGTCGATTCCACACCAATAAATATTTCCATAAGAACAAAAATTCACTCCTCTTTTAAAAAATTATCCTCTCCTTTTCTCTTCCCTTGCCTTCACCTTCTCCCCAATCGAATCCATAAACACATTTAATGTTAATTCCTTCTTCGCATCTTTGATATACGCTAAAAAATCCATAATCATCGCTAAATAACCAACACGTAAATCTCCATTAACAACAGAAACTTCCAATTCAACCCCTTCCACCGTTCTTCCCTCAAATTGCTTCGCAAATACTACTTTATCCATATTTCGCTGATACATCTTCTTATGATTAATTCGCAGATTTTGAAACTCATTAAAATCATCCTCTGCATCATTCATCTTTTTTCGTAATTTTCTTTTCTGACGCAACAATCGTCTCGCTTCATTATTATCTATTTGCTCAAACTTACCATAATGCATAAAAACAGTTCGTTTCAAAGGAATCATTTTATCTTCTAACGCATACATCTTTATCAAATTCTTCCGTAAATCCTCGTCCCATTCTTTTGCTGAAAAAACATAATCCTTCTCTTGCACACTATATTCATACAACGTCCGCACCGCTCGAGGCAAACGCACTGCTTCTTGTTCCTCAACACTCAATTTATTCCATAATCCATCAACAAGTTCCAACAGTGATTCGGTTCGTTGCTCTAACTTGATACATTTATGCGATCGCGAAACACTCCCTAACACACGATTCAACACATGCACATCATCAAACCTCAGCCGCGCAACTGTTCTCTCCGCCTCAACAAAATTCCAGTAATCATCCTTCCCCCATGCCAGCTGCAGACGTGAATCATCAACCACCCCATCTTTATCAAAAGTATGCACTCCGTACATCACTTTATTCTGAATTCCTTTTTGTGGAATAAAAACCCTAACGCTCACCTCACGTAACGCATCATCATAATACACCATACTTTCACAAGAAATAGTATTATATCTCTCATGAGTAAACTTCTGCCCAGCCACTAACACATCTAAAGAATCGGCTGGAGCATGTAATCGCTCCATCATCACCGCAAATTCTTCCGCAGAATAATCAACCATCGAACGAAATTCTCGTGTACTAATTTTATTATGAGGATAATTTCGAATTCGCATAGTATGTGCATCTTGCGAAGTAATCGCACCAAATCGCTTCCAAAACAAATCACATAAATACTTCTCAGATTCTCCCACATCTAGAATTAACCCAAAATGAGACGCATCTTGAAATAATTTATCTGTACCACCATGTAAATCCCTATCTTTCCAATCAAAAAACTGCACAATCTCTGGCTTCACCCCAAACGCCTCTAAATAATTATACAGATGCGGAATAATCGTAGTGCAATTATATCCCGTAATCTTCTGCTCCTGCATTTCATGTTCCCAAGGAGCATAATTTCCTGTGTAAAATTGATGTGTAAAACCATAATGACACTGTTCACCAAAACCAAAAAATATCATATACGCTCGCTTCAACAACGAATCTTTATTTCCATGGAGTACAAAATACCGCTCCGCCATCTGCTGCGCAGATTCAACTGATTTTTCCGGAAATGCATGTACCATAATAATAATAATAATAAATAAACGAATCCTATCTCTTCAAAAACCCCAAGAACCACCAAACTCTCAAACAGTAATACCACTCAAAAAACAAAAGATAAAAAATAAATTAACAAATTAACTTACATCAGATCTGTTAAACTTTGAACTCGTGTCACAGACGGACCAGCACCGGATGGTCTGCCTTTTTGAACCGGTTCTGATTTTTGTGTTTCAGTTAAATCATATTGACCGACAACTTTCACCCGAAGCTTACTAGAAGCATAATTCTGTTCTGCAACTATATCTAACGCAGATTGATAAGCATCCTGCAGCACCCTTTTTTGTTCACCTGCAACATACGGTTTTTTTCCTTCCCGTATAGACACAGTATATCCTCTTACAAAAGTATCTAAGTCACCTACAGATGGCAATACAAAATAATCTCGCTTCTTTGCCGCACCTTCCATCGCAACATATAAATCATCCATTGCATCCTCTAACGTTACCCCTTTCCCTTCAAATGTATAATCCGCCATATTTATTTCCTCCAAATTGTAGACACATCCATCAATTAATATCTATTTCTACCCCCTATTTTTAAACCTTATCAAACAAAATATACTCTAGAGGAGTTTGCAAAAAGTAATTCTTTCCATCAGGAAAGTCACGAACGCTAGTGACTAGACTTGCCATAGGCAAGTTCGGAACCGCAGTCAGAGGCGAGGACTTCGAACGCAGTGAGAATACCGCAGCCAGTGGCG
>CAYSCV010000026.1:0-16058 GCA_964429715.1 uncultured Methanosarcinales archaeon | reverse complement strand
AAAGTGAGGAATTGGTGAAAATAGTTATTACTGCTTTAAGTACTTTTTTATTACTTATTGTAGTAATATTTATATAGTATAATGTATTTTCTTACTAAATATGGTAATTGTTACTAAATGGGAATTGATGGATATTACGGAAAAAGAAGTGTATGTACAATGGCATGATTATGCGTATACTGATGACTTGCATTGTGCGGAATTGCTCTGGGAAAAACATCCACGTAATGCGATTGTGCTTGGTTATTATTCGATGCATAATGCGGCAAAAAAGTACTTAGGTGAAGTTTTTAGTATAAAAATCCCACAAGAAGATACGCATAGTGTGACATTACAAGCATTTAAAGAGAAAATTATACGTGAGGTTACGCGTACGAGAATTATTGAATTGATGAATAAAGCTGAAGAAGAATTCGAAATTTTTTCTAAACCAAAACCAGATTTGCTTGTAACAATGTTACGACATGGACGTTCTGAAAGAGTGGCACAAAGTTATTATCATTCACAGCAAGAGGCAGCGAGACAAGCGCAGAGTATTAAAGCATGACAATTTTTAGATACGATTGTGAAGCCGTTTCTACAGATTGTACAAGAGTTGGATGTGTAAAATATGATTGAAACAATTCTAGGAAATAAAGTGTTGTTGAGGATTATACGTCTGTTATATCAATCTCCTAATCGTTTTTTTTCGTTTTTGGAAATTGAGCAGTACATCGGGGCAGGGCGGGAGGGGATACGTCTGGCATTGCGTACTGCAGAGTATTTTGAACTAGTGTATGTTGAGGTACGAGGTGGTAAAAAGTATAAACTAAAAATGGATAATGTCTTTATCAAAACAGTTGGGTTATTTTATGATACGGAAAAAAAGTTTTTGCAAGGAATAGATCCAAAGAAGTTGTCGGTGATTGCAAATGTGGAATCTGATTGTTTGAAATCGATAGAAAAGATGAGGGGGATTTGGTTATTTGGTTCGGTTGCGAAAGGTAAAGCGAAAGAGGGTTCTGATATTGATTTATTGATTTTGGTTGAGAAAAATACGCCTAACATAAAATTATTAATAGAAGAGATTGCGCAAAAATATGAAAAACGATTTGTAGTGCAGTGCATCGTGATGGATGTGTTGGAATTTAACAAACGGAAAAAAGAACCATTCGTTATGGAAATTCTGAAGAGCGGGGTGGAATTACATAAAATCTAAAATTTATGATTTTTTAGAGGAGATACTTTTCAACGTATTGAACAGATTGCAAAACAAAAAGGTATTTGGGGTATTTCTGCCAAGACGCGTATTGGAACATCAGGAAATGCACTTGATGTAAAGATTCCAAAATCAGTTGTGTCGTTTCTTCATTTGAAAAAAGGGCAGGAAGTGTCTATTGAGCCGATTGATGAGAAGCGGTTTCAGGTGCAGATTATTTGAGAAGATTTAGCGAGGGTTCTTTTTATTTACTAATCTAAGATAGGTGTTGAATTCTGAATTGAGTGTGTTACATGTTTCAAGATTAGGTGTATTTATCGTTTTTGTATCAGGTATGGTATTTAGTATTAGTTTACTCTCCTGACAGTAGGTTTGTTTTATTTCATCCCAGCGGCAGTGGATGTAGAATGGTTCTTTAGGAAGGGTGCAATGCAGCTCTTTTTCGTTCAGGGTATATTTTTCACAGATGGTGCTTAGTTGCTGATCAATCTGAGCTAAAGTGATTGCTTGTTGTTCTTGAGGTGTAGGGGGAGGGAGGGGTTGCAGAGGTGTAGCTGTGCAGCTGAGGAGCAAGGTGCTGAGGTAGAGGGGAAAGTTGTGTTTCATAGAATTTTTGAAGAGAAGGGCTTTTTAAAGGTTTAGGTGGGTGATTGTTCACATTCATTTTTTTGATTTTCTATAAATGTTTAAAGCTTCAGCGAAGTCATAGGCTTGTTGTTCGTTGCTGAAAATGTCGATGTCCGTGCCGTCTTCTTGGTCTTTTGTGCATACTTTTACAGTGTATGAGCTTGGTATGATTTTGGTGATGTCTTCCCAATGAAAAGTGTAGGTTTTGCTAAATTTCTCTGTGCACTCTTTGGATGTTTGTCCTCCACTGGAAGTTGCGATAGGGCGCTCAACCCAAGAATGACACCCTTTGTAATTATATTCAAATTCTTCATCTTTAAAATTCATTGATTCGCAGCGGGGGATCAACTTTATGAAGTTGGACTCAGGAGTACATCTATCTTTTGCTATTTCTCTTAAGTTATATAATGCTATCTCCTCTTTATATTCTGGATATTGGTCATAATCGCGTTTGGCGTAGGTGGTTGAACAGCTGAGAAGTGCTACTAAAGGGAGTATTGATACTTTTTGGTTTAAAGTCATGGATACTATTTTTGGATGGGACTATATAAATGTTATGTAACTTATTAGTAAGAAATGAGTAACATTTATATACTTTCAGATTACTTTAATAAAAATGTTAGAAAAATTTGTTGCAACTATGGGTTTACTTTCGGTATTAGAGCTGGGATGCCAAACAGAGAAGGTAGATCATCCCTATGTTAAGAATGTGTGTACGTATTGTACCACAAATAAAGATTGTCTTCCAAATGTGGAATCTTGCAGTTCGGTATATGTTGAGAGTGTAGGGTATAAGAAAGTGTGTGTGCGAGAGGATGAAAAAGTTGATAAGTGGGTTTGTGGAGCTACAGAAAATAAAGGATGGTAAGTTATTATGGCAAGTACTTTACAAACTAAATTATATTCTGGTGTGGTGGCGTTGTCTGTTGGTTTGAGTGGGTGTTATGGTTCACAAGGAGGGGTATTACGAGATCAGGATTTTGTATTACAACGAAGATTGTTCGATACGGATTCTCATACTGAGTTTCAGAACGGATTTAAATCTTTTTATCATGCTGATTCATTAGAACAGAAGTTATTTAGTTCTAAGATGATTGGAAGTGGTCCTTGTCCACCGTATTTACCGAACTGCGGCAAGAAAAAAGATGAGAAAAAGAATAATGATGAGGATGAAGTGTTTCGAGAGAATTTGCCGTCTCGATCGTCACCGTCTGTTCCGTCTTCTGAGAGTTCTCCTGTTTCATCTGAAAAGAGTCATGCAAGCGATTGGTTAATGATAGTGGGGGGAGGGCTTGGCCTTTATACTGGGTACCGGTATGCCGCAGTATCAAATACATGTTCAAAACATAATTTAGAATGTGGTAAGGGTCTTGCAACAGGTTTTGGTTATGTGTTGATTACAGGGGGTGTAGGGTTAGTGTTATTAGGTATTTCACGTTTAGTGAAAAAATAGAAACCATAGGTTTTTTATAGTATTCTTATTTTCAGGAATAAATGAAAGTGTGGTTTAAAGAGTATATCAGTACGTTTAAGTTTAATTTTGATTTTTGGAGTACGTTTCTAGTGGATTATATCTTTTTTGCAGGATTTTGGTTGTTGTTTACGTGGTTTTCTGATTATGTGAATACGCAATCGAAAGGATTATTGCAGGGGAAGACGGTTGAACAGATTCAGCAGTCGTTCACACCGGAGAATGCACAACAGTCGCTGGCGTTTTTGTCGCAGTTACATTCTTTTTTATGGATTTTTGTGGGAGGATTAGTGTTGTTAGTTTTTGGTGGATTTTGTTTATTTGGGTTAGAGCAGGCGGTGATTTGGTATCATTTTGAGCGGAAAAAAGTGGCGTGGAGGACGTATTGGAAATGGAATGTATTTCATTTGGTGTTGATTATTCCACTGGTGTTATATGGGTTGTTTTATGTATTGATTACGTTGATTTTTAGTGGTATTTTTAAGTGGTTTGCGGAGTTGAGTCCGACGTTGTATTTCAAAGCGCCAAGTGTGTTTCAACAGCTGGTGAAGTTTTTGAATGGGGTGGTTAGTTTTTCATTGGGGATTTGGCTGTTGTTATTGTTGTTTCTGATGTGGTATGTGTTTGCGAATAAGTATATGGTGTGGGCGTCGATTGGGGAGGCGTTTCAGGTATTTGGGCAGAAGAAAAAGAAGTTGTTACGAATTTTTGTATTTGCGTTGGTGATGGCTGTGTTGTTTACGCTTGTGGCGATACCGTTTCGAATGTTATTTGCTTCTGTTACGGTGTTGAGTATGTTGTTTGATTTGTTTGTGTTGTTCTTTTTCATTACATGGTTACGGTTAGTTGTGGTTCGAATGTTGAAAGAGTAAGTTTTTGGATGATTTTTGTTTGAATATGCTATTATTTATTTATGTTTAATAGCTTTTATAAAGCGTTTATTTTCTTGTTTATAGTATGGTTGAAATATACGAAGGAATAACATATTCGCGAAAGGACAAGATTGGGTATATTCAATTTGATAGACCACCGGTGAATGCATTTTCGCCAGAGATGGGAAGAGGATTACATAGGATATTAGAGTTGGCTGAAAAAGATTCTTTGGTTCGGGTGGTTGTGGTATCTGGTACGGGTGAGTATTTTTCTACAGGTATGGATTTGAAGAGTGTAGATGTACAGAATGTTGATATCATTAGTGATCTGCAGCAGAATATGTTTAATGCGATTGCGTATAAGTTATATGTGTATCAAAAGCCGACGATTTGTGAGTTGAATGGTACGGCGGCAGGTATCTACTTGGGCAGACGGTTGGAGTGAGGCGAGCGAAAGAAATTTTATTTAGAGGAACGTTATTAACGGCGAAGGAAGCGTTAGATGAGAAATTAGTTACGAAAGTGTTTAGAGATGTTGAAGATTTGAATGGAGCGGTTGAGCATATTGCCAGACAATTAGCAGAGAAATCACCGAGTGTTGTTTTTGCGATTAAGAGTGTGATGAGAAGGGATAGTAGTGAATATTTAAAATATCTTGATTTAGAAGTGTTGCTGCAGCGCAGATGTTTAGAGAGCAAAGAGTTTAAAGATGCGATGATTATGTTTTTGAAGAAGTGAGTTATTTAGAAAAATTACCTTCTTTGGCATTTATGTTCTCAAATACTTTTTTCATAGATTCTGTTTTGATTTTAAGAGAATGTGTTCTTAGGCCAATATTAAATGTGCTTTCTTGATTATCATATACTCCCGTATCTACTAAAATAAGAAGAAGTTCTTTGTGACCAAATGGAGGGACGGCACCAATCTCGCATCCGGTTTTCTCCATTACTTCTGGTGGTGTGGCCATCCTGATTTTACTTTTTGACCACCCTAAATGCGAGGCTACGGATTTCACATCAACTTTTTTATCGGCAGGGATGTCTACAATAATCCATTGATTATTATCATTGGTGAAGAGAAGAGCTTTTATGCCTTGTTTTAGTTCAAAGCCTCTGGTTTTTGCGGCATCTTCGCTGGTGATGACGGGTTGGTGTTCTAGATAGGTTACGGGTAGGTTATGTTGTTCGAAGAATTTTTTGATTCTATTGACTTCTTCTTGGCTCATGTTTGAGAGAGGTTCTAAGACTATTTAAATAACTTATGGTGTAATTGAAGTATAAAAAAATGAATTATAGCGGAGTTTGCATAATAATTATAGGATTTTTTTCAAGAAAATAAAGTTGTCAATAAAAAAATTAATTATAAAAAAATCATATTATAATTGATTACATTTAACTTTTCTTGAATTCACCGGCGATGTCAATCAGTTCTAGATGGCCGATGAATAATCCACGGCAGCAGAAGCGTTCTAAGCCAATTGCATCTAATGCTTTCTTAGGTGATTCTGCTCTTTGCAGGCGTTCTTGGTATTCTTCCCAAAGATGGCCTACGGGTTTGCCGCAGGAAAAGCAACGAATTGGTATGATCATAGTTGTGTAGCTCCGGTTGGTTTATCGATATGATTTTTGTCTTTTAGCGCGTGGTTTTGAGTCGTTTGGTTTACAGGCTTCGTTTTGGCGTACATCTGCAACTAACAGTAAACGATCGTATTCCATGAATGGTTTTTTGAGTTTTGAATCAAATTGGACTAGTGCTCTGGCGATTGCTAGGCGCATAGCGTCAGCTTGACCATTTACACCGCCACCATTGACTTTGATGCTGATGTCGACTTTTGGGGCAATTTCTGAGGCAATCAATAATGGTTCGATGATTCTTGCAGACGATAAGCGGTCTGCATAGAATTCTAAAGCTTGACCATTTACAGTAACATTTCCATTACCTGGTTTTAAGCTTGCACGAGCAATTGCTTGTTTTCGAGTTCCAATAGTTTGAATTGCGCTTTTCATGAGATTCTACCACCAAGTTGTTTACATACTTCGCCCACAGTTATATATTTTAACGTGGGAAGTTTTTTCTTTGATTCTTTTGCTAAGGAAATTGCAGTGTTGATTTTGTCTTGTAGACCTATGGGTATGCCGATGTGACAGTTGATGCGATCAAAGGCTTCTTTTCCACGAGCAAATTTCCAAGGCAGCATACCACGAATAGTTCGACGTACGTAGCGATCGGGTAAGCGAGAGAATTTGGCACTTTTTAACGGATAGCCTTTTCGTAAGCGTCTGGTTCTTTCGTTATCAACTGTTGCAACTTTGCGTCCGCTAATAACCGCTTTTTCACAGTTGATGATATGGACTTCTTCACCTAACATGACATCTTTTGCTACGGTTGTTGCGAGTCGTCCAAGGATGGTATCTTGTGCGTTGTAGATTTTCATGGTAGTAAATTTATCCGAGTATCCTCACGTTTTTCCCTTGCGGGTTTTCTTTGATCAATTCAGCAATTGTTAAGACACGGCCTTGGGCACTGGTTATTTTTTGTCGGGCTTCAGTTGAGCATTGGAACGCAGCAACATTGACTTTTTTTGAAAGATTGCCAACACTTAAGACTTTTCCAGGTATGATTACAGTTTCACCGTTTTGCGCGATTTGTTCAATTGTATAAACGTTAACAATGCGACGTTGACGAGTGGGTTTCTCAAGGTCTTCAGCAATACGTTTCCAGAATCTGCTGGTCACTGCTTTTGCTTTGAGTTCGTGCAAGAGCTGCTGCAGTTGGTAGTTTGTTGGCCCGGTTCGTTTTGTCATGTTATTTTATGCTCCAATTAGGGTGATTTTGATTAAATAGCTTTTTCTAACGCTTCGATTTTTTCGATTAAGATATCGACACTTTTGTGTAATATTTCTTTGTTTGTTAATTGTCCCCAGCTTTCTAATGTGAAGATGATGTTGTCCGTGTATTCAATTGTGATACCTTCATCGAGGTCAGCGTAGTATTCTAATAAGTTGCTGTCGTATATTTTTTCTTCGTTAAGCTCAAGTTTTTTATTTTTTAATGTGAAAACACCGTCGGTAGATTTTTGGGCAACTAATTCGGGATTTTTAACTTTGCCAACGTTTAATACTGGTTCTTTTTTGTAGAATGCCCAGCCAGGTGACCATTTGGTATGTTCTTTTCCTTTACCTAGGATAGCGGTCATGGTGACATCTACTTTTTGTTTGGTGATTAATTTTGTTAATGGCATTTTTTCATAGACAAATGTACATTTTGGATCGGAACTTTCTGCTTCGCCGGCGTAGACATAGCCTTTCTTATTCGCTTTTAATGTAATTTTCAGTTCACATTGGGCGCAACCGGCGCCTTCACATTTACATTCGCTTTTCAAATTGTAACTTTTCAAATCGGTTTTGATTGGAGTTAAGCCCACACGTAAGGCAAACATTTCATCGTATAGTGCAGAACCTTGTTCTTTGATTTCAAGATCTTCAACTGCTAAAGTTGGAACTTCTTCGATAATCATACGGCGGATGGTATTTGCAAATACTTCATCAGCGCCTTTTATCATAAAGATAATGGCGTTCTTTTTGCGTTCATCGCGAATTTTTTCGAGTTTAATTGTCATGTTATTTATTTTGTTGTTAAATGCACTGTTTTATTTTTTGATTTGTTTTTGATAATTAATATCTTTAATTTTATTACAATCTGTTACTTTATACTCTTCGTCCGCGTCGTCCACCTTTCATTCGGCAACCATTATGCGGTTCAGGGGTAACTTCTTCAATCTTGCCAATGCGCATACCAATTCTTGATAGAGCGCGAATAGCAGCTTGAGCTCCTGGCCCAGGATTCTTAGCACCGTTGTGACCGCCTTGAGCGCGAACACGGATATATAGTCCAGTGATGCCTTTTTCACGGCAAATTTCAGCGACTTTCTTAGCTGCACCCATTGCAGCTGTTGGTGAACTTTCCAAGCGATCGGATTTTACGATCTGACCACCAGATGATCGAGCGATGGTTTCGGTTCCGGTAATATCGGTAACAGTAATAATGGTATTGTTATATGAGGAATAGATGTGAGCAACACCCCAGCGGAGTTTTTGATTGTATTCTGGTGCAGCTTGACGTGCTTGAGGTTCTTCTGCTGGTGCGAGTGGTTTTACAGGTTTCATGCTTTAACTTCCTCTTTTGATGCTTTAGCTGTTTCTTTGTTGTTGCTGGCGTCAATTGTTTTACGAACTGTTTCAGCTTCTTCATGTATTTTTTGTTGTATAAGGCTTACTCGTTCAGGATGATCGGCACTTGCTAAATGGGATGTTGGTTTAAATGTTAAAGAGGATTCTTCTTCCAATGTTAACATATATGAAGGTGAGGTGATTTGCTTTTTGCCAATGATGATGTGACGATGGGTGACAAACTGGCGAGCTTGTTTCATACTGCGAGAGAAACCTTTACGGAATAACAGGCTTTGTAGTCGGCGTTCCATGACATCTTTTGTTTCTAATCCTAAAATCTGATCTAATGATGAGCCTACTTGTAAAAAACCATATTTTTGAAGTTTTTCCACCACTTGCTTTTTTTCTTTTTCAGCTTGGGCAGTTTTTGTAGCAATTAATTTTTTAGCAATTTCTTTGTATTTCTTCAAAAATGAGGTGGCAATGTAAATTTCTTTTTTGTTGGTTAAACCGTATTCTTTTGTAAGAATCCGTTCTTGTTCAATTGCATTTTTATTCCAAGGGTGAATTGGTGTATTGTACTTCTTTTTAAGTTTTTTAGGATCTCCCATTTTAATTTACCTTTACTTTTTTCCTTTGCTTTTATCTTTTGAATCTGATTTACCAGCATCAGCTTTTGCCGGTTCTTTTTTCTTGGCAACACCGACAACTTTTCCTTTATTTCTACGAAAGTTTGCTTTGGTGCGCTGGCCACGAACTGGCTGACCATGAATATGACGAATCCCACGATAACATTTTATTTTTTTTAAGCGTTTTAAGTCGTTATCTTGAGTGAAATTTAAAGTAGCAGTAATGAGATGTTTGTTTTCGCCAGAATCATAATCACGGCGGCGATTTAAGAACCAGGTAGGAATACCATTTTGGGCTGGTTGATTGATTAGATTATTAATTTTTATGATTTCTTCTGGGGTTAATGAGCCAGTTTTACGGTCAATATTAATGTTAGCAAGAAGGCAGATGACATTGGCGAAGTTGATGCCAATCCCTTTAATGTCGGTTAATGCGAAAGGAACTGATTTTTTACCAGGCAAATCGACGTTTGCAATACGAATAATGTGTTTTAATTCTTGTTGAGGTTGTTCTGATGCCATGTTATTTATGTTTTAAAAGTTTCTCGAGAAATACGCTTATTCTACTTTGCCGTTGATGAGTTACACTTACGGTAAAGCCCTATGCGCTGTTCACTCGGACTTTTGATATAGGTTGTGAAAAAGAGGTTATTTATAAAGGTTTCTGTTTTTTTAAGTTTCTGTGGCTTTTTCTGTCTTATATTATACGTTGCAGCTTGTTGAGGGGTGTTTCATTCCAAATCTTTCATACGTCTTAATGCCGGCTTATGATGAAAAGGGTGATATTCTGGTTCTGCATTTATCACTTCATGAATTTTAGGATATGCTTGCGCAATATCGTTGGGAGTTATGGAATAAATTGGTTTTTGAAACTTGATTTGCGATTCAATCAAAGAGTCATAATCATTTTTTCTGATTCGGTATAATTCTGTTACGATCGTTTGATTTTCTGCAATGCTTATGATGGAGAAATAATAGCCTGTACCAAAAAGGGTTTTTCCTAAATTAGGAATTTCATAAATCAAGTTATAAATTCCTTCAGGCATGCCCGTGGCATCTGAATGCCAGATACTTTGCTCTTTTAGCTGTGAATGATCTTTAAAATAATCTTGTGGATTATTTTGGTGTTCTTTATTTCTTCTTTGTAATAGAATATCTATTATTCTTTCTAAAAACATTTTTGTTACAATTATGTTCTTACTTTTTAAAGATTTGGGGTGTTGATTTTAGAAATGATTATATACTCTTATTCTCAATTTGTGTTATGACTTACTTAATTGGTATTGCAGGGGGTTCGGGCTCGGGGAAGGGAACGATTGCGGAGTTGATTGAGAAGCATCTTACGTTGTGGGATGTTAAGACGGTTGTGTTGTCAGCGGATGATTGTTATAAAGATTTGAGTTATATTCCTCGTGCGGAGCGGGATTTATTTTGTTTTAATCCAGAGTTTAATTTTGATCATCCTAAGAGTGTTGATTTTGATCGGTTGGTTAGATATGCAACGGAGTTGAAATCAGGTAAAGAGTTTTCGTATGCGCAGTATGATTTTTCGCTTCATGCGTATGGTGCACAGAAAGTGAAGGTTGCGGGGGGTTTGGATGTGGCGATTATTGAAGGGATTTATGCGCTGTATTCTGGCAGTGAGGTTGGGAATAGTTTGTTATCGTTATATGATCATAAAGTGTTTGTGGTGACAACGCCAGAAATTGCGCAAAATAGACGAATACGGCGAGATGTAACTGACAGAGGGCGTGAGCTTTCTCATGTGCTGCGTCATTTGGATGCGACTGTTATCCCCATGCATCGCAAATTTATTTATCCAACTCAGGTATCGGCGGATGATGTAATTGATTGGCGAGTGGATGAGACGCAGGGGGTAGATGCGGTAAAAAAGCAGTTGATTGCGATTGCACGGCAGAAAGCGATGGGGATTTATGAGCGAGTGAGAAAGTCGCTGCTGTCGTCGTTGGAATTAGGAGATGTGGTGATTAAAGGGATTGGGTAGGGGAAGAGTGTTTCAATAGCTTTAAAAGTGAATCTTATTTTTTTTAATCGTATGGATAAAACAATAATTTTAGATGAAGTGTTTTATAAGAAATTTAGTACTGCCGTTGGTTATGATACTAATAAGATGCTCGCTGAACTTTTAAAAGGGTCTCTGACTGAGAATATGTATGCCAATGGGTTAGATCAAGTGTATCATGTATATCCTCAACAGGTAACGGTAATTTGTGATAGCAAATGTTCGGCTTATGAAAACATTTACGCAAAAAAAAGTACACAAAAACCAAGTGTTAGATTGTTAGGTGATGGGGATAAAATTGGGGAAGTAGAAAAAATAATTCTTGCAAATCAAGACAGAATTAAAGAATCACGAGATTTTCAAAGGCATTATTAATTATTTTCTTTCTTTTTATTTGTAGATATAATCATGGTGGTGGTTTTTTTATGTTTTATTTTCTGTTTCTTTGAAGAGGTTAACATCGTTTTCTTTTGAATTACTTTCTTCTTTCTTTTTTCTTTTCCTGCTTGATTTTTCGTCTTCGTCTTGCTGTTGTTCGAGATGAATTTTCCAGCGCAGCAGAGAGTAATTAGCAGGGTTTTTTATCTTGCGACAGAATGCGTCGGGGTGGCAGAGGTTGAGACTTTTATAATAGCCTTCGTTGTTGCAGTTGGGGGGGAGGCGTTCGTTAGGAATGAAATGATGAAGTTGGGATTTGAGGTAGACTTCGCGCAGAGGGGCGGAGTTTTTTTCAGTGTTCCATTTGTGGATGTATTGGTCTATGTCATCTTTATTCCAGCCTAGTTTGCCGAGAAAGTTTGTTAAGATGAAGATGCTGCGTTTTTTACCGTCTTCTACTCCTTGCAGAAGGCGAGTGAGGCAGGGGGGAAAGAATTCTTCTTTGATGGGGCTTTGGATAGTGATGTCATCGTAAGATTTTTTGTTTTTTTGCTCTTTGATGGCTTTATCACTTTCGAATTCTTGTTTTACTTTGAAATCTAAAGCACGGGTGAGGAGATAGCGACCAGATTCGGTGGTGAGGTTGTTACGATTCATGAATATGGGTGTTTGTGGAGTAAGTAGAGGAATGTTTTCTGGTTTTGCAGTTGATTTTTCGAATAGTAAGATGTGATTTGGTTCAATTGGTATACTGACAAGACCTGATTTTTCGTGTAAGCTATAGGGCATTCTGTAGAGATGACGTGAGGAGATGAGTATAGTATCAATTTCGATTATGGCTGAAGGTTCGAAATACAGCGTTGAGGTGTTTGAACCGCAGGGGCAGAGGGTAGTTAAGGTTTCGATTTTTTCCATGAGGATATTACATTTTTCGCATTTGAGGTAGTCTTGTTGGTTTTGTTGATCTGATTCTATTTTTGTTCTATTGTCGCATTTAGGACAAATGAATTCAGTTGTTTGAGATTTTTGTTGTTTGATGTTTTTTTTACATTCGCTGCACTTGCGTTTGAGGAATTCTTTGTCACCAAATTTTTCGTTGAGTTGTGGGATGGTAAAGATGTGGGTGTTATCGAAAATGATTTTGTCGTTATCGATTTTGATGTATTTTTGGCTGATATAGTCTAAGAGATATTCTGATATCTTGCGGGGAAGTTCGGGGAATAAATCTTTTACTTTTTTCTGAGCGATATCAGGGGGGAAGGCTTCAAAAGGGACGCCGATGTGAAAGCCTTTGTTGCCGGAGAATTTACAACTGATATCTTGGACTTGATTTTCTTCCAGAGCTTTCATAAATAGATAGGTTGTGAGTTTGGAGAATTCCCAATCTGGGCAGTCGATATCTAAGACGACGTCCCAGCCGGAGCGGAGTTGATCGAGTTCAGATTTTGGCAGCTCGCTACTGATAGAAAGAGGGTTGTGCCAGATTTCTTCGCTGCTATGAAAAGATGTAACGCCGTTCAGAGCGAGTTCGAGGACGTCTTTAGGGTAGGTGAGCACGTCGGGGCGTTTGCCGAATTTGTCGTTATAGCGCATGCCAATTTCTTTATTTCTGGCGTGTTCTACGATTGCTTGTTGAATATCTTTACGTTTGTAGAATTTAAGGCAGGTGCTGAGGTCGAGAGGCATTTGTTGTTTATTTGTTGAGGGATTTAAAATTGTTTTGGCGGGGAATGAGTGGTTTTATGTCAGAAGGTTAATAAATGGGTTGGTGTGATATTTTTATTATGACGGATTTATCTGTTAAAGTTGGACAATATAATTTCTCTACAATAAAATTGGAAGAATTAGATAATTTTGCTCGTGGTGGATTTGAGCGGTTGCAGAATGTGTTTTTAACTAAAGAATTGAATGATATACATCCAGTATCAGAAGCGTATAGTCAATTGGAACAGGGTTTATCTACAATGACAAAACAGGTGCGGTATGTTCATTGGGATAGAAAAATGCAAGAAGCATTATTTTTAGACAAATATATTTTACAATTAGTCATCGGGCATGAATCGGTACGACAGTTATATACTAGATTACCTCATCGGTCTTTATTTTTACAGCAGATGTCAGTGAGTCAAGAGATGATGATTACGCCACGTGATGATTATACTGTACGTTCTTTGCAATATAAAGAGGTACTTTATCGTCAAGTGCATGATCAAATCTACCATTTGATTAAGAATGAAAAATATGATTTTATTCTTGAAGCGATGAAAGAGATTAGGGCAGAATAGTTTTTTAGGATTTAATCTATTGGTTATATCTTTTGTTTAAAATATCTATAGGATAGTTCTATGTCTTGTTGAAAGGGTACTTGAATTTTTAGTAATACATCATAGGTGTTGAGTGGATTTTTATCTTTGAGGAGAGGGTTTTTGGTATATGGCTGTGTTGTTGAGATGATATATTCTTTTTGATTATGCAGGCCTAATTTTGCAAAATATCTTCTAAATGAAGAATAAAGTTCGCCGTCATAGGTGTCGAGGGTAAAGATGAGTTTGCTATTTTTGGGGAGATAAATGGCGTCTTCAATCGTTAATTTTTTTGTAGAAGCTATTTGCAGCGGTGATTGTGTTGTTAAAGGGGTTTGTACTTGATACATGGTGTATTTAAATGAAAGAGGATTATTTATAAATCATTTGTTTTTTTGGTATTAGATGAAAGAGTATTTGTTTGAAAAAGGGAATATTGTTGATTCTGAAAAATTGAAAGCGGATTTCATGTTGCATGACGAATATATGAAAGCACATGCTTCATTGCCTATTGCGTGTCATGATGTGGCGATTGTGTATCATGGGAGTATTTTGCTTGTGAAAAGAGATAATTTTCCGGCGAAAGGGGAATGGTTTGTAGTGGGTGGACGAGTGGAGCGAGGGGTGTTGATGGAGGAGTCTTTAAGGCAAAAAGCTAAAGCGGAGTGTGGACTTGATCTTGTGGATATACAATTATTAGGAGTAGGAAGAACATTATTTGCGACTGATCCTTTTGGACATGGAAAAGGGACGGATACAATTAATTTTTTGTATGTTGCTCGAGGGAAAGGCGTGCTGAAGTTAGATATGTTTCATTCGCAACCACGTTTGCTGAAAGAAGAGGAGTTTTGTGAGGATTTTAAGAATGAGTTGAGTCCGTATGTTGTGGAGATTTTAGAGAAAGCGTTTGTGGTGATGAAGAGAAAGAAAATTGACTTAAATGTAGAATTATAAATTACTTATCTCTTTCTCGAATTCTTTGGCTTGCCAATATCTTAGGCGTAATCGTCAAGTGAGGTATTCCTTCGTCAACCTCACTACCGTTTTTTTTCTTGATTTTGTAAGAAAAATAATCTTAATTAAAATTTATAGATTAGAATGATATAAAATTATAAATTACTTATCTCTTTCTCGAATTCTTTGGCTTTCTTTTTTAAGTTTGCTAATGCTTCTTTAATTGCTTTGCGTGGTTCGATGCTTTTTGTTTCAATTTGAAATTGGGGAACGCCTAATAATGGGTGGTTGATTCTATATGTAGCAATGTCGACGCCTTTAATGTGTTGGAGTTCTGTTTTTAATGCGTTACAGAATGTATGGGTTTCACCTGGTAGCTCGAAGGTGAGTTTGTGTTTGTCTTCGAATGTTACTTTGAATTCCATTTTAGATGATATTTAAGAGTGTATTTATAAATGTTACGTTTTGGTTTTGAGGATGTTTTTGCGGATGCTTTTCTATTTAAGATTATTGCTTAAACTTTATAAATGAGTCATTTGGATGGATTTTTATGTTAGAAGAGCGAATTTTACGTGTTGGACTTGCGCAAATGGAGATGAGTGTGAATTCTGCTGAAAATTATAAGTGTGCTCAGGAGCTTGTACATGAGGCGGCTCGCAAGGGTGCAGAGATTGTGTGTCTGCCGGAGTTGTTTGCGCATCGGTATTTTGCACAGATGATGGATGAGAAGTATTTTGATTTGGCGCAACAGGATTTTGAGGGGGTTGCTGCTGATGAAAAAGATGGGGTGACGCGAAGATTTTTAACTGGTTTAGCTCACGAAGCTAACGTTATGATCATTGGCGGGTCTTTTTATGAGAAATATTATACTCCTGAATTAAAGGTTTTTGGGGGTGTAACTAAGGCAGAAGAGGAGAAGTATAATACTTGTCTTGTTGTAGATAAACAAGGTGATGTTTTAGGGAAGTATCGAAAAGTTCACATTCCACATGATCAGTATTATTGGGAGCAGTTTTATTTTAATTCGAGTAATTATGGTTTTGTTCAAGTGCAACATGAGAAAGCAAGAATTGCACCTTTAATTTGTTATGATCAATGGTTTCCAGAAGCGGCGCGAGCAAATGTACTTGCCGGAGCGGAAGTGTTATTTTATCCAACTGCGATTGGCTGGTTTGATGAGATGAAGCGAGATGAACCGGAGTCTTTGACACGATGGGTTGATGCGATGCGTTCGCATGCGTCATTGAATGGGGTGTATACAGTTGCGGTGAATCGAGCATGGATTGAGGGGGATTTGAATTTTTGGGGGAGTTCGTTTGTTTGTGATCCTCGAGGTCGTATTATTGCGCAATGCAATGATAACCGAGCGGAAGTTTTAGTTGTGCCGCTTGATATGAATATGGTTACAGAATCACAGGAGAGTTGGGGATTTTT
>CAYSCV010000025.1:0-16585 GCA_964429715.1 uncultured Methanosarcinales archaeon | reverse complement strand
ACTTCTGCGGTTGCGGTGATTGGTTCACCGCCGTTTTTGAAGTAGATTGTGTCATTTGGGTGGATGTTGTTCCAAGGATTGATTTTATGAATGTACCAGCGAGATTCGATGGTTTTTTCACCTAAGAGAATTTTTGGAATGAGGTTCCACGATTTTTTCATAAAAGCGATGTGGTGCATTTTTTTATTTTATCTCTAGTTCCCATTTAAATGCAATCGTTCCTGGTCCTCGTCTGCCTACGGTTGGGCCGTCGTCGTAGATGAAGCCTACGGCTTTGAGGTTGTCTCTGACAATTCTTGCGCAGGAGTAGGTTGCAAGAATGCTGTCTTTTTTGATGAGCCGATACATTTCACTAAGCAGTTCTGTATTCCACATGTCGGGTGCGGTTTTTGGTGAGAAGGGGTCAAAGAAGATGGCGTCGAAGTAATTACTTTGAAGAGTTTTTGCGGTGTTGTGTGCGTCACCAAGGAGGATTTTTACTTTTACATTTTTGTGGGTGAATTCTAATGAGTCTTTGGTGATTTTTTTGTATTGGTAGAAGTAGGGAATTTGGGGATTGACTTCTTGAATTTTAGCGATGATGTCAGGGTCGATTTCTAGGCCGATCACTTCAATTTTGCAGTTGGGGTTTTCTTCTAGTGCAGCAGAGATGGCGGCGGCGGAGTTATAACCTAGGCCGAAACAGACGTCAAGAATCTTTAATTCACCGGTGTTGGCTTTTTCTTTTATCTTGCAGGGGATGACATATTTTTTATAGGCTTCTTCAATGGCTCCAGAGTGAGAGTGGTAGCTTTCTTTTACTTCTTCGTTGAGAAATGATTCGCTGTTATCTGCGGTGATGATCTTTTTGAGTTTTTGGAGGATGGCCATGCTATTATTTGTTTTGGATTATTTTTTTAATGAAGTTCTCTTTTGAATGGTATTATTAAAGCTTTCTTTGAATTTGGTAGAGCATAAATTTAACAATCTTTAAATACTTCGTTCTTACTTTTATTTTATGAAGACTGTGTTTCTGGGTTTAACACGTGAACATATTTTTGAGATTGCTCGTAAATATGATACCCCTCTCTTTATCTACAACGAAGCAATTTTAAAAAATTCTGCGCAACAAGTATTACATTTTCCAAATGAGTTTGGGATTACTGTAAGGTATGCGATGAAAGCACTGCCTACGAGACGTATTTTAACTATTTTTAATGATTTAGGTTTGCATATTGATGCTTCTTCATATTATGAAGTGTTACGCGCAAAGGCGGCGGGAATTACTGTTGACAAGATTCAACTTACGGCACAAGAGTGGCCGGTGGATGCGGAATTGAAATTATTTTTAAATGAGGGAGGGTTGATTAATGTTTGTTCTCTGCAACAACTTGAAATAATCGGGCGGATTTGTCAAGAGAATTTTTCTTTGAAAAAAAATATTTCTATTCGAATAAACCCTGGAGTTGGTTCTGGGAGTATGAAACGAGTTAATGTGGGGGGGTCTGAAGCGAGTTTTGGGATCTGGCATGAATCTCTTAATGAGGTTAAACGAATTGCGTTGAAGTATCATTTGGTTATTGATAGATTACACACGCATATCGGTTCAGGTACTGATCCAGAAGTATGGAAGGATGTGGCTAAACTTAGTTTACATCTTGTGAAAGAATTTTCAGAAGTTCATACATTAAACTTAGGCGGTGGGTTTAAAGTGGCGAGAGTTTCTGCGGAAAAAGAAACTGATATTTTGGCATGTGGGAAAGTGATTAAAGAAGAGTTTAGAAGTTTTTATAAAGAAACGGGGCGAAAACTTCATTTAGAAATTGAGCCAGGAACATTTCTTGTTGCTAATGCGGGAATGGTTATATCCAAAGTAATTGATGTGAAAGCAACAGATTCTTATTCTTTTATTATTGTGAATTCAGGGATGACGGAAGTAACAAGGCCAACATTTTATGGTGCACCACATCCTTTAACTCTTGTTTCGCAGGATGAAAAGAGAAGTGAAGAAAAAGAATATATTGTGGTGGGGCATTGTTGTGAGAGCGGTGATATCTGGACGGTGGAAGTTCACAATCCAGAAATGTTGAAACCACGGCATTTTCCTGAAGCGAAAGTTGGTGATTTAATGGTAATTGGTGGAGCAGGAGCATATTGTTCAGGTATGTCATTGAAGAATTATAATTCTTTTCCAGAAGCAGCGGAGGTGTTGTTGCGAAAAGATGGAACAATTGAATTGATACGTAGAAGAGAGAAAGTTGAAGAGATATTTAGAAATGAGTTGTGAAATAATTCTAGACTTTTGTTGCTCTGCCTTTTCTGACTAGTAATTCAGCGACTTCAGGAAATATATCAATAAATTCTCCAGGATCAAATGGGCCATATTCTTTCATGTCTTTCCAGATGAAGCGAGGGGTTGCGTGGATGAATTTGATTTTGGTCATGAGTTGAGGAATGGTTGGTTGTGGTGTTATGGTGGGTGGTTTCTCTGAAATGATTGGTTTTATTTCTGGTGTGGTTGAGGTTAGTTGAGTGGTTTGGGGTGTATTTTCTGTATTTTCATCAGTTTCTTCTTCTGCTTCGTATGATGAGATTGGTGTTTGATGGGTCGAAATATTTTCTATGTTTGTAGTTTGGGTGGAGAGGGTTGTGGGGCGCCAGAGGCTTGGCATACTTACATCTGGTAATTCTGCACGAAATATACGATGAATAATGCCTTGGCGGTAGGTGTCGAGAGTGCGGAGGAGTTCTTCGTAGAACATTTTTTCTTCGGTAAGCATGGCGGAAGTATCGATGATATCGGAACCGGTTTTACTTCGATTTAAGGCAATATCAATTATCTTTTTTTCACGTTTTTCGTAGATTTCTCTGAGAATACGTTTTATACTGCGTAGTTCGTATTCTAATTTGTCGCGTTCACCAGAGGCGAATAGGTCGTTGTCTTGTTTTTTTGATTGTAGAAGGGTATTTTTTTCGCGAAGATAGGAGACGACATCAACGAAGAAAGTAGAGTCTATTTTCTGTAAATCTTCGCGTTTTTTCTCGTTGCGTAGAATGTCGTACAATGTTTCAAGTGTTATTTTTATGCTTTCCATTCCAACATTTCCCCCTGTTTCTTATGGAGCAGATGGAGGTTTTAAAGCTTATTGCTAGTTTAATGATATGCATGTTTTATGTTATTTTTTGATGGTCGTTTTTCATTATCTATATCTCATACTAGTTGTTTGAGAAAAGGTTATAAATGTGATTCTCTTTGTTTATTATATGGGTCTTAATTCTTATGTTATTGACGGGAAATTAAAAGTGAGGGTGATGCCAAAAGCTGGGCGAAATGAAATTAAAGAAGAGAATGGAGGGTTGAAAGTTTATTTGAAAGAGGTTGCGGAAGATGGAAAAGCGAATGTTGCTCTGGTGAAATTCTTTAAAAAAGAATTGGGAGTTGCAGTGGAAATCAAGAGCGGTTTTACGAGTCGGGAGAAGGTGTTAAAGGTGATGTGATATGGGCTAATTTTATTATTTTTATTTAAAATATTTAGCCAGTTGCGGGCCTAGTTGTTGCTGGTAGTTGCTGTTTGGTTTTTCACCGTATATTTTATCTGGTATTTCTGCCATGCGTTCGACTTTGAATTTGCAGATACCATGGCCGTCTTCAACGTACATGTTTTCTAATGGAATTACTTCGAGTGTGGCGGGGCGGCCGAGAATAGAGTTGTCTTTATTCCAGCCAAAGCCGGGGTCGAAGAAACCTGCGTAGTGAGAACGAAATTCACCGCCGGCGTTGAGGTCATAAGGAAGCATTTCTAGCGCGAATTCTGGTGGGACGCAGATATATTCTTTTGTGGAGAGGATGTAGAATTGTCCGGCTTCCAAAAAGAGCAGGCCATGTTTATCTACATGTAATTTTTCCCAAAACTCTTGGGCAGGGTAATCTCGTCGTGATAGGTCGATAGTTTCACTTGGATTACGTTTTCCTTTCCAGCCGACAATTTCTTGTTCTAAGTCAAGATGGGCAATTAATCCATTGTTAAGGTAATTTGAGGTTAGAAGAAGGGGTTTGCCTGATTTATCGTATAAGAAGCAGATTTCTTTTTGTCGTGTTTCGATTTCGATGTCGCTTACCTCGGCGTTGCCGTAGATGAAGCGAACTTGGTTAAGAGTATCACCTGGTCGAATGAGCACGGGAAAGAGTTTTGGCATGATGCGAAGGTACATTTGACTTTGTTGTTGTTCTGGAATTATGTCATCACCATATTTGGTGGTTAATTTTGTTTGAAGATTTATTCTCCCCGAAGAACTTTTGTTGTTGGCGTAGGCAATAATTCCTTTTGGGAGGGGTTTACATTGTTCTTGTGATGGAATAAGATACATTAGTGTTTCGTCAAGAGGTGTTCCGGTTGTGTTTATGGGGAAGTTATATTTATGAAATTCTTTTTGGGGAGGGTATTTTTCTAGTTGTGTAGAACTTGGGCGTCCACGAATGCAATAAGCGTGATTTCCTAGCGTTAAATCTAGGCTTGCGGGTTGGATTTGTTCTTCAGGGATGGTTTTGTTTTCATATTCTTCTGGAATGTAGATGTAACCGTTGTTGATGAGGTGGCGGATGAATTGAGATGGAAGGACACCTTGTTTGTTGTTCATCATGTTGTTATATTGGAATGAGGTGATTTAAAAGGATTGTTATAATTTGATTATGGGAATAGAATGATTATGTTTTGGTGGGTAAATGTATTTAAATGAGTTGGGTTTGATGAATTTAATGAAGATGGGGTGAGAATAATGGAGCAATATTTATCTTTAGTTGAGCGGATTTTGACGCAAGGTGTGTTAAAAGAAAATAGAACAGGTGTTCGAGCATATACTATTGTCGGGGCGATGATTGAACATGATATGGCACAGGGTTTTCCGTTGTTGACAACAAAAAGAGTGCCGTTTCGTTTAATTTCTTCTGAATTAGAATTTTTTATTAAAGGGTATACAGACAAGAAATGGCTGCAGGAGAGAAATAATCATATTTGGGATGAGTGGGCGAATCCGCAGAAAGTTGTGTATGGCACTGATGAAGCGACTAAATTACAGATGAAAGAGGAACGGGATTTAGGAGCGGTGTATGGTTTTCAATGGAGACATTTAGGCGCTGAATATAAAGGGTATGATGTTGATTATACGGAACAAGGTGTCGATCAATTGGGAAAGTTAGTACATAAACTTAAAAGTGATCCAACAGATAGAAGAATGTTAGTAACGGCGTGGAATCCACAAGATTTAGATAAAATGGGGTTACCAGCGTGTCATTATGGTTATCAAGTTACGGTATTGGATGGAAAATTAAATCTATTGTGGAATCAGAGGTCAGTGGACACGATGTTGGGTTTACCATTTAATATTGCAAGTTATGGGTTATTGTTGCATTTGCTTGCTAAACAAAGTGGATTTAATGAGGGAAAATTAGTTGGTTTTTTAGGTGATGTGCATATTTATGAAAATCATGTAGAAGGTGCTCGAGAGCAATTGTTACGTGAACAGCGAGAGTTGCCAAGAATCGTTACGGATAATTTTGAATCGATTTTTAATTGGCAATATACACAATCTACAGTTGAAAAGTATAATCCGCATCCGGCAATTAAATTAGAGGTGGCGGTATGAGTGAGATTATTTTAATTGCAGCAGTGGCAGCGAATAATGTGATTGGTCAAAATGGAGAATTGCCTTGGCGTATTTCTGAAGATATGAAGCGGTTTAAAGACTTGACGATGGGCCACCCTGTGATTATGGGCAGAAAGACGTATGAATCGATTTTTGAGCGATTGCGTAAGCCGTTGCCGGGAAGAAGAAATATTGTGCTGTCTACTCGAGAGGATTATAGACTGGATGGAGTTGAGGTTGTAGGTTCATTAGAGGATGCTCTTGCTCTTGTTGAGCGCAATCCAAGGTTAGAATTTGAGGAGAATAGTATTTATGTTATTGGAGGAGCAAGTGTGTATGCTGCGGCAATGTCGTTTGCGTCAAAATTAGAAATAACACAGATAGATAAATCTTATATTGGTGATGTTTATTTTCCGATGGTTGATAAATCGTTATGGACAGAAATGATACGATTGGATAAGTGGAATGATTTGGATAAGTATTCGTTTGTAACGTATGGTCGAAGGTGAGATTATGGCAAGAGATGGGAAAGGAAAATTCGTTGTTGTAGATGGTATTGATGGCGTAGGCAAAGGGGTATTTTTAGATAAGTTTGTGAAATGTGCCAAGCAAGATGGAAAACGGGTGTTTGATGTGCATGAGTTTTGGAAGATGCATGATTATCATCCGGATATTACACAAATAGGGTATTTGTATGATGTTATTGTGACGTCGGAACCTACTTTTATAGGTGTGGGGAAGTTGGTTCGTGAGAAATTAACAGCAAAAAATGGAAGAGAGTATAGTCCTGCGGTTGTGATGGAGGCATTTGCGCTTGATCGAAGAATATTATATGAGCAGTTGGTGTTGCCGGCGTTGGCAGAAGGGATTGATGTGTATCAAAGCAGATCTTTTTCGACGTCTTTGGTGTATCAGTCACAGATGATGCTTGATAAGAAATTAATTGCGTCTATAAATTGGGCGATGCAACATATTTTAAAGATTCCGGGAAATGCGTTTTGTTATAAGAATCCCATGGATTTTTTAGTGGTGCCAACGATTATAGATGTGAATGAGGCGCTACGAAGGGCAGGAGTACGGGAGAAGCAGGACAATTCGGTGTTTGAGAATTTAGAATTTCAATTGAATGCGAAAAAGCATTATGAAAGTTCTGATTTTAAAGAGGTGTTTGAGAGAATTGGTGTGCCGATTAGGTATTTAGATGCAGGAAAGACAATTGAATTTTCGCAAGAGCAGGCACGAGAGTTCTATGTTAAGAATTTAAAATGACTACATCAAAAACTAAATAAAAAAAAGATTATCTATTTATTCTTCTTTCTTTACTTCTTCAGTTGTAAAAAAAGAGTCGAGCTTTTTGCATTTTTGTTGTCCATTATAAGAAATTTTTGTCATAAAATCTACCACCTCTTTTTTCCTAACATCTATCGATATTGAAGTAAGAAGAGTTGATATATAAAGACTATTAACGTGCAAACTATATTCTCAATTGGGATACCACTTTGGAAATGAAAATGTGTTTTGTTACTGGGGAATGTGTGTTTGTGTATTGAAAGAAAATTATTTTTTAAGATTTGTTTTGCAGATTAATAGTCAACTCTGTTTTTTGATTAAATATTTTAATCTTTAGTTGAGTTTTATAATTTTTTCTGTTGTTTATCTACCAATTCAATTGCTTGGTGGGATTCGAGAAGGCCGGTTTCGGCGTTGATTTTTAGATTAATGAATTGGATGGAGGTGGTAATGAATGTCACATTATACAATGTTTCCTGGTTGAGGGTTTGTAATATAAGAAAGCCGTTGCCGATTTGTTCTTTGGGAAAGCGAAGTTTTAGTTGTTCTTTGATTAAAGGGAAGAGAAGTTCTAGAGATATTTTTACATTTTTTAGGTTTAGTGTTTCTATAATTGCTGTCTCTTGTTTGAAGACGTCGTCTGCGGGTTTGATTTCAAAGTTGTTTTGTTCGTCTGTGGTTAAAGGGACAAAAACGGTTATTTTTTGACTATCGGGATCAAAGTAGCCAAGTTCCCAATTATTGATCGAGAGAAGTTGGTCGTTTAATGGGCAGAATAAATGGGAGAGAAAAGCTTGGGGATGCTGAAGTGACCATTGCTGAAACAGTTCATTTTGCTGAAGGTTAGCAATGATTTGTTGGGGGGAGAGAAGTATCATTGTTACTTTTTTTGTTTTTGTTATTTTTTAATTGCAAGTGTCTTAATTTATGCGTATTCTCGCCAGGTGTGGTTGCATTTGGTGCATTTGAAGAAGCGAGTTTCTGGTTCGTCTGCGCCTCTGGTTTGTTGTGTCCAGTAATAGGCGATGTTATTATTACATTTATCACAGGTGATTTTGATTTTTGGATTGGTTTCAATGCTTTCGAGTACTTCTATTTTTTTTGCGGCTTTGATGGTTTCTTTTATTTCGGTAGATGCTTCTAGTTCACCGGGAGTTTTAGTGAAACCACAAGTACAATAGAGAATTTTTTTGCCACCTTTATCTTTGGGACGTAAAATTGAACCGCATTTTGGACAAAACATAATGGTCACCGTATATTTTTGATATTTTTATGATTTTTGAGATAGCTTTCTATTAAATGATTTATCTCTCTCCCTATCTCTCTTTGGATTTAGGGTTGGTTTATATATTTTGCCTATTTAGGGTATATATTTTTGAATCTGAAGTTTGCTTTCAGTACACTTATTTAGTAGTTTATCGTTCTATAATTATTCCAAATTGAGCAAGAATTTGTACGAAAAGGATCTTTACCCAGCCGAGATAAGGTACTTTGGCGATGGCTTTGCCATAGATGCGATTTATTGTAATATCTTCTTCGCTGTTAGAGCCAGCGATAGAGGCGCTGTTGTGGTCGCCTTTGGTTTGGTAGTGTTTTTGTCCGTCTTTTTCCCAAATTTTAACAACGCGATGGATGATAGGCTGGGCACGGTTGCCTTGGAAGACTAAAGTGTCACCGAGTTGAATATTATTTTCGTTGGCGCGCCAGATAATGATGACGTCGCCTTTGCGAAAGCCGTCTTGTAGTCTGAATGATTTAAATTGATCTTTTGTGATGTTGCGTTGTTCGTACCAATATCCGCAGATACTCCAATAGTTGTTAAATGATTCTTTGAATTCGGAGAATTGTTGGCTGCAGAGAGTGTTATCGTGTAGTCCATGTTCCATGCTTTCGCTGATGACGGCGACAATAGGAAAGCCAGTGCCAAAGATGATGCCGAGAACAGGGTAGAAGATGAAGCGGATGAAGACAAAAGCGATGATGAGGTTAGCGATCCAACTGGCGACGGAGTCATCGTGCCAGAGGAAGTGCCAGGTTTTTTTGGCGTAGTGTTTGAATGTGTTACTCATTTCTTAGAGAGATTCTTATGTCGTTTAAAAAGGTTTTTATATCTTAAGATGTTTTCTTAGTTAAGATGGTTGGATTAACAGATGAGCAAATTAGAATTGTCGTTGTAGAAGTGCAACGAAAAAAAGAATTGCAGGGTATTTCTACGGAATTTGTAGCCACAGCGATTGCAGATTTTTTGCGGAAGAATGGAAATTTAGAGAAAAAGTTAGTGGAGAAGTTTCATGTGAAATCAGCTGTGTTTGAGGAAGTGGTGAAACGTGTGCGAGCGGAGTTGCGCAGGTCGGCAGGGTTATTTTCGCAAGAGGGGGATTTGAAACGAATTGAAGAGTTGGTTGTAACACATTTCAATGAGAAAAGTAAAGTGAAGCAGCAGAATATTTTATTAACTTTATTACAGAGTCATTCGTCAACGCAGGAGAGATTGAGTATTTATTCTTCGTTGTATACCAAATTGTTTGCGATTACAGGTGTGCCTAAAACGGTTTTGGATTTAGGATGCGGATTGAATCCGTTGTCGTTGCCGCTCATGAGCCTTGATAGAGTGGAGTATTATGCGTATGATGTTCATTCTGAGCAGATGAATTTGTTAAATACATTCTTTGAATTGATGAATAAGAAGAATAGTGTGTTTAACGGTACGGCGGGGGTGTTGGATCTGCTTGAGATTGAGAAAGTGAAGAAGCTGCCTAAAGTGGATGTGGCGTTGTTATTTAAAGTTGCGGATGTGCTTGATAAGAATAAAGGGCATACGAAAAGTGAAGCGGTGTTTCGAGCGGTACCTGCGCGATATTTGGTTGTTAGTTTTGCAACGAAAACAATGAGCGGAAAGAGGATGACGGCGCCACGGCGAATATGGATGGAGTGGATGTGTGATCGATTAGGATGGAAGTATACAGTTATTGAATTTGAAAATGAGATTTTTTATGTGATTGAGAAATGATATCTACTTTAAAGTGGTAAAGTTTATAAGTGGCCTAGTTTTTTAGTGGTTAATGGATAAAAAGTTGATTGATCTTGTTGCACAGATGTTTAAATTGAATTGTGTTTATACTGATGAAAATTTTTTACATAATCAGTTCTTTTTTCAAGATGAAATCTTGGCTGAGGATACGGCGTTGAAGATGTGTTCTTCTTATTTTTGGGGTAGACAGAAAGGGTTGTATGGAGTTGTGCGAGAGGTTGAAGCGCATAAACCTATTGTTGATTTGTTTTTTATGCATGAGTGTTTTCCTAGCGATGTTTATGATGATGCAATTTGTCGTGTAAATTTAGATTATATAAAAGGGGGGGATATGCATGTTCCTTTAGAAGATTCTCTTTCTGAGGAGGAATTTATACGTTCTTTTGGAACAAAAGAGTATGTTCCTCTGATAGATGAGCGAGCGGAGTTAAATGCAAGTTGGATTCGAGTTAAACCAGTTTATTCTTTTGATAATAAGTCTAATTCTCTTGATATGGCGTTAGAGAATAGCATGAGGCAAATAGGGGGTTTTTTGCAAATGTACAGGCCGTTGAGAAGGGTGTTTGTTGATGTCGATTTTTCAGTACATGAACCAACATTATTCTCCTCTTTTTTAGTAGGGGCGGAGTTTTCGTTTGAGGAAAATATTCTTGGTTGTGAAGAGATGATTGTGCGAGCGAAAGAAGTGTATGAGAAGTTTCGAGTTTGAGTCGTTTTGTTTTTGATTGAGTCTTTTCTGAAAGGTATTTTTTATATAGTATTGCTATTTTCATAATAATTATGGCAGAGTTTACATTCATTGATTCACAGCAGAAGTTGATGGGGGCTGCGGAGGAGTGGCAGAGCTTGAAAGAGCTTGCAATTGATTTAGAGTGTGAGAATCAGCTGCATTATTATGGGTCGTTTTTGTGTTTGGTGCAGTTATCTTCGCGGGAGAAGAATTGGGTGATTGATGTACTTGCGGTGCCGGATTTAGGGCCGTTGCTTGCGGTGTTTGAGAATCGAGAGATATTAAAAGTATTTCATGATATTAGTTTTGATTTTCGGATTTTGTTTGCGCAATATAAATGTGTTCCCAAATATTTTTTTGATACGCAGTTAGGTGCGTTATTTTTAGGGGAGGAGAAATTAGGGTTAGGTTCGTTGCTTGAGAAGTATTTTGGGGTTGTGTGTGAGAAGAAGTTTCAGCAGATGGATTGGACAAAACGGCCGTTGTCCAGTGAGATGCTGGCGTATGCAGTGCAGGATACGGCGTATCTGTTAGGGTTGTATGACAAATTGTGCGGGGAGTTGCGTACAAAAGGAAGATTAGGGTGGGTTGAGGAAGAATGTGGATGTTTAGAAAGAGAGGATTATACGCTTAAAGAACAAGAGTATAAAGACATTTCGGGATTTCGAAGTATGAATCCTATTGAGCGAGCGATTTTACATGTCTTATTTGATGAGCGGAAAAAGCTTGCGAAGTTGGTGAATAAGCCGGCGTTTATGATTTTTACAAACAGGCAATTGTTGGCGTTTTGCAGTAGTCCACCGTATTCAGCAGATGATTGGAAACAGTTGCGAGGTGTGAATTTGGTCGTGAAAGAGAATGCTTTGAGGTTGCATGAGTTAGTTAAATCTGCGCGAGAGAGTAGCGGGGAAGAATATGTGGTTGTGCGAAAGGAGAAGATGCCAGTACGTGAGTATGGTTGGATGGCGGAGTTAGGAGAGGTGAAGAAAGCGAAAGGCTTGGCGTTAGGAATACGACCATCTTTGTTGATGTCGGAAGAGCAGGTGAAAGATGTGGTGCTGCGAAAATCACTTGATGGATTACGGGGGTGGCAGAAGGAGTTATGGAAAAATGAGGAGATTGTGAAGAGGATTGGGTGCGGCTGATTTTTTTTAAAATTGATTGTAATATATTTTTAGGAAATATTTATTAAGTTCAGGAGTATTCTTTCTTTATGAAATTTGATATGATTAAAAAACAGAATAGAAATGAATGGGTTTTAGTAGAAGTGTTGGAAGAGGATTCACAGGGGAGTATTATTGAAGCAAAATTATTAGCACATAGTCCAAATAGAGATGATACTTATAAAGAAATGAAAAAAACAAATAAATATACTTATCATTTTTATAATGGGGAAATTCCGACAAAAGGGTATGCGGTTGCGTTTTATGGTCAAAATTGAGTTTTCAAAAGATGCAGTAGTTCTTATTGTTGATGTGTTTTTAGAACATATGTCCACGCAGAGGAAATTACGTATGGCAGTGGATACAGGAGCAAGCTGTATTATGATTCCGTGGGATGTTGCGTTGGCGTTAGGTCTTACACCAGAATTATCCCCTGAAAAAATTGAGATTGTAACAGCAAGTGGAACGGAAGTGGCACCGGTTGTTTACATTGGACGTGTTAAGGTAGGTGATAGGGAATGTTTGAATGTTCGTGCGGTGGTTCACGATCTCCCGCAAAAAGGATATGTTGATGGGTTATTGGGTCTAAGTTTCTTGAAACATTTCAATCTGAATATTAATTTTAAAGAGGGAGTTATGATTTTAGATTAATTTAAGAGGTATTATTTATACTTTAATAATTTGAAATTGATTGTATTTAACAATTGATTGCGTTTAACAAGAAAAAGAGTGCATTTAATAGTTAGGCTAGAAATAATGGATACAACACAATTTTCAAATGCGATTTTAGAGTGGTATGCTATTCACAAACGGGATTTGCCGTGGCGGGAAGCGGGGTTAGATCCGTATAGGGTTGTTGTTGCGGAGATTATGTTGCAGCAGACGCAGGTGTTACGGGTAGTGGAGAAGTATAAAGAGTTTTTATTTCAGTTTCCGACAATTTATGATTTGGCTGCGGCGTCGCGGGAAGCGGTGATACAGGCGTGGAGCGGATTGGGGTATAATCGGCGTGCTATTATGTTGCAGCAGTTTGCACAGGAGGTTGTGAGGTTGTATGATGGGAAGATTCCACAGGTACCGGAGGCGTTGATTAAGTTATCGGGGATTGGGCCGTATGCGGCGGGGTCGATTGCGAGTTTTGCATTTAATCGACCGGAGCCGGCAATTGATGTGAATGTGCGGCGGATTTATATGCGGTATTTTCATGGGCGGGATGAGGGGCTGCCTATGTCGCGGGATTGGGAGAAGAAGTTGTATCTGTTGGTTCGGGAAAGTATACCAGAAGGGCGTAGTTGTGATTTGCATAATGCGTTGATGGATTTTGGCTCGCTTGTGTGTTTGCGTGATGCGCCGTTATGTAGTAGTTGTGTGCTGCGTAAGAATTGTTCGTTTTTTCCTCTTTATTCTGTTGGGAAAGAGAAAGTGTTATTTGTTGCGGAGAAGAAAGTGGAGAAAGGGATGACTGAGAATGGTCGGCATATTCCGAATCGGATTTTTCGTGGGCGAATTGTGGAATTTGTGCGTAAAAATGTGGGGAGGGAGGTTACGATTGGGGAGTTTGGATGCGCGGTGAAGAAGGATTATGTTGAAAGTGAGCAGGGGTGGTTGGTTGAGTTGTGTTTGAAGTTGGAGAAAGAGGGGATGATTACGTTTGTTAGAAATGAGGGGGGAAGAGTGGTGTTGGGACTGGGGAAGTGAATGTGTTTTCTTATGTTTCTGGTTGTAATGTTCCATTACTTTTGTGATTTATTATAATATATGTTTTTCTGTATCGAAATGATTATATAGAGAACTTTGAATAATTCATTTTTCTTGTCAAAGTTCTCTAAGAGGATTTGCAATGGCGCAATTTTAATCTTATTTTTGTACCTATCGGTGCACACTAATTGTTACAAATTGCTTTTTGCAAACTCCTCTATAGTTATTTTATGATTGTCTTTATCATGACTTCAGAGATTGATTATACAGAGGATGATTATATTTGTCCGATTGATGGGAATACTATGAACCGTGCCAATTTAGGCGATGGGTATGAGAGTAATTTTGGTGCGGTGTGTGGGACGTGTCGTTTTGAGTCTTCTAATCGTGATTCTGGGACGCTTCAGGAGCAGGCGGTTAGGTATGTTTCTGGTGTTATTGTTGTGTATCAATCTTTGAAAGATAAGAAAAAAGCTCTTTTAGATGAACTTGATTGGACAAGGTCTGGTTTAGAGGAAAAGCTTGATTTACTTAAGAGTTGTGCACAAGGGGAGTTTGTGGGGCCCTTAGCTCGAGTTATTAAATATGATAGAGTGTAAGTTATATTTTTTTGTTGTTGATTGTTTCTCTTCTGCGCTATAGAAAGGTTAAAAAAGAGATTATGATTATTGGTTTTATGGAAGCATTTTACAAGTTTTTGGATCATACGGCGGATGTGATGTTTGTTGCTAAAGCGCCTACGTTGAAAGAGTTGTTTGAGCAGTGTGCGTTAGCTACTGAGGAAACAATGGTGGATGTTTCAAAAGTAAAGCAGAAGGTAACAGAGAAAATTTTGGTTGAGGAGAAGACAATTGAGCAGCTGTTGTTTAGTTTTCTTGATGAGTTGGTGTTTTTTAAAGATTACAAGCAGTTGATGTTTAGCAAGTTTGAGATTGAGATTATTGAGAATCCGGGGAAATGTGAATTGAAGTGTATTGCACATGGGGAGAAATTGGATTTAACACGGCATGATCCTAAAGTTGATGTGAAGGCGGTGACGATGCATTTGTTTAAAGTAGAGCAGGTGCCGAGCGGATGGAAGGCGCAGGTGATTTTGGATATTTGAGGGGAGTTATGATAGTTTATGTGGCAGGATGATGAAGTTACAAGAGACGCGACGGGAGTTTGATGCGGCTTTGGCTGATTTACAAACAGAAGCGAAAATTTTGAGGAGAATGTATATTGGCAAAGAATAGTATTTTTGAGTACTTGTTTTTAATCTTTGCACCCCACTTACACAAAGCTTGTTTAATCGTTATATTTATATATTTACTTTATTTTCTAGGTTAGATATGGTTCAGGTAAGAAATGTTATTGCAGGGATATTGTTGTTAAGCGCACTCTTACTGTTATTTGGCTGTTCTTCTCCGAAAAATCTTTCTGATGATGTGAATGATGGGGGTGCTGGAGAGGTTATTGATGTTTCGGATAAAAGGGGAGTGGATGATTCTGATACGGTTACTACGACTAATGCTACGGTGAGTACAAAAGATGAATTACACAATAATACGTGTGTTGCAGAATGGATTTGTTTGAGTGCGAAGACGAAGATTTATCGAGAAGGGAATTGTAGTTTTACGCTGCGCCAAGATTGTAAGTTTGGTTGCAAGAATAATACATGTGGAGTTGCGCCGGTTTGTACTTCGGGATGGAATTGTGATGGGAATTTTTATCGCGGGTATAGGTTAGAGAGTTGTGAGTTTGAGAAGAAAGAGAAGTGTGAGTTTGGCTGTGATAGTGGAGAGTGTTTGAAAGAGGTTGTTAAGAATACTACTGTTGTAGCTGAACCCGTTGTTGAACAAAAAGTGGTTAGTTCTACAATGTTAAATCTCGGAGAGATTATTGTTGTGAAGAATCATAATGTCTCAATATATGCTATCGATAGTGAACAAGTGATGTTGAATGTGGATGGGAAGAAAAGTAAATTTTTAAAACAAGGAGAGATATTTACTCGTGGGGATTTATCGATTGTGGTTGAAGAGATACTTTTTCAGTCGTATAATAATGGAAAGAAGATGATTAGTTATAGTGTGAAATGAATAAAGGTTATATTTTATGCCAGAAACATTATTTTCATTAGCAGAACAGATTCGGCGGTGTACTTCGTGTCCACTCTATAAGAATCGAATGTTGGCGGTGCCGGGAGAGGGGAAAGTCGGTGCGAAGTTGATGTTGATTGGGGAGGCACCAGGGGCGGAGGAGGATCGAATTGGTTTGCCGTTTGTGGGGCGTTCGGGGAAGTTTCTGGATGTGATGTTGTCTCAAATTGGGCTGGGTCGAGGTGATGTGTTTGTGACGGGGGCGTGTAAGTGTCGTCCGCCGCAAAATAGGGTGCCGACTTCTAAAGAGCTTGTGACGTGTCGGGAGTTGTGGTTGCAGAAGCAGATTTCATTAGTTGATGCATCGGTTGTGGTGTTATTGGGGGGTTCGGCGTTATGGTCGGTTGTGGGCGAGAAATCGATTGCGAAGTTTCATGGGAAGGTTATTGTTAAAGATGGCAGAAAGTATTTTGTGACGTATCATCCGAGTGCGGGAATGCGGTTTCCTGCGGTGCGAAAAGCGATGGAGAAAGATTTTTTGAAGTTGAAATTAATGTTAAATGCAATTAGTACATAGGGTTACTTTAAATAGTTCTTATGGTTTCTTTTTTCCATGGATAGTGTATTATTAAAAATTATTATTTTTGCTTATGCCTCTACTGCAGTTATTGCAACGATTGGGTATATTCCTACCATAACAGATTTATGGCTGCATAAAAAAAAGAGTGCGAATATTAGTTCTTATGTTATTTGGACTGTATCTTCAGGTATTTCTTTTTTGTATGCGTTGTTTATTCTTCCTGATGTATTATTTCAGATAGTCTCAGGGTTGGGGTTTTTGTCATGTTTGTTTATTTTAGTGTTAAGTGTTATTTTGAAGTATAGAAAACTTTGAATAATTCATTTTTCTTGTCAAAGTGAAGAAATAGGAGAATACCTATTTCTGCACAGGAAATCATAGATTTCCATGTTC
>CAYSCV010000024.1:0-16836 GCA_964429715.1 uncultured Methanosarcinales archaeon | reverse complement strand
TTTATTTTTTGAACCCATGGTTGCAAAGGGTCCAAATACAATTGTTGGTTCGTCGTTTCTGTGTAGATATGGGCGAAGTTGTTCGCACATTCTTTCTACGGGTTTTTGGGTGAATTGGAAGCCGTGGTAGTTCATAAGAGGTGTATTTTGGATGTTTGTTTATAAATATTTCTTTTGTTTTTACTTTTAAGTAGTTATTTTTAGAAAGATTTATAACTTAACCGCTCTTTTTGATACAAAATGGCGAAAGTCAAATTGGATCATAATACGTTTACACGTTCAGAACTAGATATCATCTTATTAGAAGCGGGACGTCGTCAGATGGCGGATCCGACCAATGCGTTGGTTTCACGTGAAGAAATTCTTGGTTTCATAGATGATGCTGGGTATAATTTAGCTCATATTGATGAAGTGATTAGTGTTGTGTTAGAACAGCGTCAAGCTAAAGAGCGAAGAAATAGTTTTATCCGTAGAGGGATAGGAGTTCTTGCTGGGCTTGCTGTCGGTGTGGGTGTTTATTTTGGTGTGGCTTATGTTGGTAATACTAAAATCGAAGCGCGTGTTTTGGATAGTGAAATGGGTAATTCTCTTGATTGTCAAATGTATGGTGATCATTCTCAAATTAATGTCATTGATGCAAAAGGTACAAAATATGGTTTACATTTTCGTCATGATGATTTTCCTTTCGATGATGGTAAATTCTGTGATGGGGTTGCAGATCTTGCACACAAAATTCATGAGGGATCGCAGATTAAATTTCCTCAACGTGCTGTTGAGAATAATAAACAAGTATATTTGAGTTATGATGATGTGGAAATTGTTACGCGATAGGTTCTTTTTTTCTTTGTTAGGCCACTGGACAACTTTACTTATGTTAGGAGCCCACTGTGTTTCTTTGAAATCCACTAGACAAACTCATTGACATTTGGAGCTCACTGGCAAAAAAGCCACTGGTCACTGGTCAAGTGCGGATAGGGTTTATATAGGGGTTCTGCTATCTATTTTTAGATTAAAATGGAAAAAATACATGTCTTAGATCAAGAAATTACGTATTATACTCAAAATAAACAAGACTATATCTCGTTAACTGATATGGTTAAAAATGTAGAAAATGGTTTAGCATTAATTGAAAAATGGCTTCGGAATAAAAATACAGTTGAATTTCTAGGGATTTGGGAAAGTATTAATAATGAACATTTTAATTCCCCCGAATTCGAGGGAATTAGAAATGAAGCTGGTTTAAATAGGTTCATTCTTTCCGTTAAACAATGGGTTGAAAAAACTAAAGCAGTTGGTATAGTTGCAAAAGCGGGCAGATATGGGGGTACATATGCGCATAAAGATATCGCATTTGAGTTTGCTTCTTGGATTTCACCTCATTTTAAATTTTATCTAATAAAAGAATTTCAACGATTAAAAAATGAGGAAAATGAACGAAAAGCTTTATGTTGGGACATTAAGCGGAATTTAGCAAGAATAAATTATAAGATTCATACTACTGCAATTAAAGAAAATCTTATTCCTCTTGAACTTCCAAAAAATGGTGCTGATATACTTTATGCGTCTGAAGCAGATATTCTTAATATGGCTCTTTTTGGTATCACTGCTTGTGAATGGAGAGAGAAAAATAAAGATAAAGAAGGAAATATAAGAGATTATGCTGATGTTTCTCAACTTGTTTGTTTATCAAATTTAGAAAGTTTAAATGCGTATTTAATTCAGGATGGATTAAATCAGAATCAAAGATTGGAAAAATTAAATCAAACAGCAATTAAACAAATGCGGATTCTTATTTCAAATGTTCCTCAGCGTTTGGAATTTAAAGAATAAGTCAACATGAACCTACTCTTTGAACTATAGGTCATTTAGATAACATTTATAAAAACGTTACAGGGGTATTTATATGCTGGATAAAATCATCGTACGAGGGGCACGGGAACATAATTTGAAGAATATTTCGCTGGAATTGCCTCGAAACAAGCTGATTGTGATTACAGGGCTTTCTGGTTCTGGTAAATCTACGTTGGCGTTTGATACGATTTATGCGGAAGGGCAGCGGAGGTATGTGGAGTCGTTGTCGGCGTATGCTAGGCAGTTTCTTGGTTTGATGAATAAACCAGATATTGATTCCATTGAGGGGCTGTCTCCTGCGATTTCAATTGAGCAGAAGACGACGTCGAAGAATCCTAGATCAACAGTGGGAACGGTTACAGAGATCTATGATTATTTACGGTTATTGTTTGCGCGCATTGGGGTGATTTGTTGTCCGGAATGTGGACGCATGTTGAAACCGCAGTCGGCAGAAAATATTGTGGCTTTACTTATGGCGGATGTGGGAAAAGAAGTGGTTATTCTGGCACCGATTATTCGTGGTATGAAAGGGACGCATGAGAAAATATTTGAGGATTTGAAGAAAGCGGGGTTTACACGGGTGCGGGTAGATGGGGAGATACATCGTATGGATGAACTGGATGTGAAAGATTTGAAATTGGAGAGGTATGAGAAGCATTGGATTGAAGCGGTGGTTGATCGTGTTGTGATTAATGATGAGAATCGGTTACGGTTATCTGAGGCGGTGGAACAGGCGTTACATAAAGGGGATGGAACGTTGATTGTACTTGATCCTCAAGTTGAGAAAGTGTATTTGAAAGTAAAAAAAGGTGAGAGGGGTGCAGAGATTGGGCGAGGGGTAGGAGAGACAATTTATTCTACGTTTGGGGCGTGTCCAAAACATCCTCATTTTGTGTTTGAGCAGTTGGAGCCGAGAATGTTTTCGTTCAATTCGCCGTTTGGGGCATGTACGACGTGTTTAGGATTAGGGGAGCATGTGGAAATTTCGCCGGAGTTATTGATTCCTGATAAAACCAAATCGATTATGGATGGGGCTTTGGTTGTGTATGGTCGATTAGATTTGAAGTGGCGGGCGCAGCAGATGCAGGTTGTGGCAAAAGAGTATGGGTTTGATGTGTTTACTCCCCTCAAAGATTTGACGAAGGTGCAATTGAATGTGTTGTTGTATGGGACGACGAAACGGTTGTCTGGTAATTGGAGCAATGGCTCTGCGATGAATTTGAATGAGGGTTGGGAGGGTGTGATTCCGCAGACGATGCGATTGTTTCGGGATTCGGAGTCTGAGCATCGCAAAGAGAAATTTGAAAAGTTGATGGATTCAAGACCGTGTGGTGAGTGTTCCGGGAAGCGATTGAAAGAGAAGATGTTGTTTGTTAAAATTAATGGTCAGTCAATTATTGATGTGACGGATATGAGTATTGAACAGTCGGTTGATTTTTTTGATGGGTTAGGTGGGATACTTCGTGAGAAAGAGTTATTTATTGCAAAACAAGTGTTGAAAGAGATTTGTGATCGTTTAGGTTTTTTGAAGAATGTGGGGTTGGGGTATTTGAATTTATCTCGAACTGCACGGACACTTTCTGGTGGCGAAGCACAGCGTATTCGACTGGCAACACAAATTGGGGCAAATTTAATGGGGGTGTTATATGTTCTTGATGAGCCGTCGATTGGCTTACATCAACGTGATAATGCAAAGTTGATTCATACGTTACATCGGTTGCGTGATTTAGGTAATACATTGATTGTGGTTGAGCATGATGAGGATACGATGAACGCAGCAGATCATATTGTTGATATTGGGCCGGGGGCGGGGATTCATGGAGGGCATATTTGTGCGCAGGGAAGTCCTGCGCAGATTATGGGGAATAAATTGAGTTTGACAGGGCAATATTTGGCGGGGAAGATTTCGATTACGATTCCTGCGCTGCGACGGCGAGTGGAGAAGTGGATTGTGATACGTAATGCTACGGAGCATAATTTGAAGAATGTGACGGTTAAGTTGCCGGTTGGGGTGTTATGTGCAATCACAGGTGTTTCTGGTTCGGGGAAGTCTACGCTTATGTCGCAGACGTTTATTCCGGCACTGCAGAAGAAGTTTGGGATGCAGGTGGGGAAAATTGGTGCGCATGCGGGGCTTGAGGTGCCGGCGGAGATAAAAGATACGATTATTATTGATCAAGATCCGATTGGGAAAACGCCGCGATCGAATCCGGCCACATATACAAAGATTTTTGATGAGGTGCGGGAGTTGTTTTCTTCAACTAAACAGGCGAAAGCACGTGGGTATACTGCGGGCAGATTTTCATTTAATGTTGAAGGCGGAAGATGTGAGAAGTGTTTTGGTGATGGATTGATTAAAATTGAGATGAATTTTTTACCTGATGTGTATGTGCAATGTGAAGATTGTAAAGGGAAGCGCTACAATAAAGATACGCTTGATGTATTGTATAAAGAGCGAAATATTGCAGATATTTTGAATATGAGTGTGGAAGAGGCGCTGCCGTTTTTTGATTCGCATAGTTCGATCAAACGTAAATTGCAGACGTTATTTGATGTGGGATTGGGATATATTAAACTGGGGCAAAGTGCGACGACGTTATCTGGTGGGGAGTCGCAGCGTATTAAATTGACGCGGGAACTTGCGAAAGTGAAGCGGGGGAATTGTGTGTATTTACTGGATGAGCCAACTACAGGATTACATTTTGAGGATGTGCGCAAGTTAATTATGGTTTTGAATCGATTGGTTGAGAAAGGGAATACGATTTATGTGATTGAGCATAATTTAGATGTAATTAAATCGTGCGATTATATTATTGATATGGGGCCTGAGGGTGGAAATAAAGGGGGGGTGATTGTGGCTTTTGGTACACCTGAGGAGGTTGCGCGAGTTGCTACGTCACATACGGGGATGTTTTTGGGAAGAGTGCTTGGGAAAGATAAGAAGGCTAGAAATTGAAAGCGTTTATATTGTTAATAAAACTTATAAAGATGGATTATTAAAGGGTGGATATGAGAAAAACTTATTTGAATCCTAAAAATTTTACACCTACATTGGGGTCATATTCACATGGGGTTAAAGTAGATTTAGGTGAATCTGTGATGATTTTTGTTACAGGTCAAATTGCCATGGATAAAGATGGGAATGCTGTAGCACCACAAGATATTATTAAACAAACAGAGTTTATATTTGAAAATATTTTAAAAATTTTAAAAGAGGGTGGGGCAACACTTGATGATGTGGTGAAGGCTGTTATTTATATTACTGATATCTCAAGATTTAAAGATATTTCAGTTGTGAGAAATAAATATTTTGCTTCATCTAAACCGGCCAGTACGCTTGTTGAAATTAGTAAAACGGTAAAAGAAGGTTGTGATGTTGAGATTGAGGTTATTTCGTTAAGAAAGAAGGGGTAGATTTTTATTACTTCAAGAGACTTTTAGACTACTACTTATGATACATCTATCCTCTGTGCCACAAAATCCAGGAGTGTATTTGTTTAAAGATAGTGAGAGCCTCATACTATATATTGGAAAAGCGAAGAATTTACATAAGCGAGTGTCGTCCTATTTTAACTCGGTTGTGAAAGATGTGAAAACAACGCTGCTTGTGAGGCATATTGATTCTGTTGATTTTATTATTGTTGATTCTGAGGTTGAGGCGCTGTTGCTTGAGAATAAGCTGATTAAGCAGCACAAGCCTAAGTATAATATTAATTTGAAGGATGGGAAAACGTTTGCGTATATTGGGCTTGGTTTGGAGAAGTTTCCGCGCATTTTTTCGACGCGGTCTGTGTTGAAAGGGGTGCAGTTGTTTGGTCCGTATACGGATGGCTATGCGCGGCGGCAGTTGATTGATTTAAGTGTGCGATTGTTTAAATTGCGGGTGTGTCGGACGTTGCCGAAACGGGCGTGTTTGAATTATCATATTGGGTTATGTAGTGGGCCGTGTATTGGAGCAGTTAATGAGGGGGAGTATGGATTGCAGGTGAAAGAGGCTACGGCGTTTTTGAAAGGGGATACCCAGAAGGTGCTTATCACTTTGCATGAGGAGATGAACGCTGCGTCACTGGCGCAGAAGTATGAAGTGGCTCTTGAGAAAAAACGCATGATTGAGGCGGTAGAACATTTGGATGAGAAGCAGAAAGTGGATTTGGTGAAACAGTTTGATCAGGATGTGGTTGTTATGGAGCAGGAGGATGGAAAAGTTGTGATTGTGCTCTTTTCGATATCTAAAGGGGTGATTTCTGGGAAGAAAGAGTTTAGGTTTGATGATACTTCTGATATATTTCGCAGTTTTATTACGATGTATTATTCACAGAATTATGTGCCCCATGAACTTATTGTGAATGTGGATTTTGGCGAGGAATGTTCGGTAATTGAGGAATATTTGTCGACTTTTTCGCATCGGGCGGTTAGGGTTACATTGCCGATTAAAGGTGAGAAGAAGCAGTTGGTTGAGTTGGCGTTAAAGAATGCGCGCATGGCACTTGAGAATGTGGTGCTGCGGGTGATACAAGAGAAGTTGAATTTGCCGACATTGCCTATGGTGATTGAGTGTTTTGATATTTCAAATTTAGGTGATCAATTTATTGTAGGGGGGATGACGCAGTGGGTGAATGGGAAACCGAATAAAAAAGAGTATCGTCGTTTTGAGGTGCGTTCTATTGATTCGCAGAATGATTTTGCAGCGATGAAAGAGGTTGTGTATCGTAGATATTTAAGGCTGCGAGATGAAAGAAAAGCAATGCCGGATTTGATTATTATTGATGGTGGATTAGGGCAGTTGGGGATGGCGGCTGGGGTGTTGAAAGAGTTAGGGTTACAGATTCCAATTATTGGATTAGCTAAGCAGGAGGAGGAGATTTATATTCCTGGTTCAGATTCCGGGTTAAGGTTTGATGTTAATAGTCCGATGATGTTATTGATTAGGGCTATTCGGGATAGTGTGCATCGATTTGTGTTGTCGTATAATCGGAAGAAGAGGGAGATGGATTTGAAAGATGAATTTAAAAATAGTCTGAATAAATAGAAGAATTGTTAAAATTATGAAATTTACATTACATTCTCAAATGAAACCTGCTGGAGGGCAGCCGGAGGCTATTAGGAAACTGGTTGCGGGATATAGTAAACATGCACAGCAGACGTTGCTTGGGATTACGGGGAGTGGGAAGACGTTTGTGATGGCGCAGATGATTGCGCAGGTACAACAGCCGACGTTGGTGCTTGCGCATAATAAGACGCTTGCGGCGCAGTTGTATACAGAATTTTGTGATTTTTTTCCGGAGAATCGAGTGGAGTATTTTATTTCGTATTATGATTATTATCAACCAGAGAGTTATATTCCAACGTCAGATACATATATTGAAAAAGAAGCAACTGTGAATAAAGAAATTGAGAAGATGCGGTTAAAGACAATGGCGGCTCTTCTTTCTCGAGAGGATGTGATTGTGGTTGCGTCAATTTCGTGTATTTATGGTGCGGGGAATCCGTTTGATTTTAAATCGATGTCGCTTGAAATTACACTGGCTGGAAAATTTAATCGGCAGCGAATTGTGGAGCATTTAGTTGCGATGCAGTATGTTCGTAATGATGAGATATTAGAGCCGGGACGGTTTCGGGTGCGAGGGGATGTGATCGATGTTTTTTTAGCGTATGATAAGTCAATTATTAGGATTGAGTTGTTTGGAGATTCGGTTGAGAAGATAACAGAGTTACATGCGGTGACATTTGAAAAGATTTCTTCGCTTGATGTGGTTCGATTGTTTCCAGCAAAACAGTTCGTGGCACCAGAAGAGAAGATGAAAGAGGCCAAACAAGCGATACTTGCGGAGTTAGAGGGACATGCACCCACGCTTGGGTTACTTGAGCAGGAGCGGATTCGCAAGCGAGTGATGTATGATATGGAGATGATTGATGAAGTTGGGTATTGCAGCGGTATTGAGAATTATTCACGGCATTTGGATGGACGGAGGGCAGGGTCTGCGCCGTATTGTTTACTTGATTATTTTCCTGATGAATTTTTGATGATTATTGATGAGAGTCATCGTACGATTCCACAAGCGCAAGGGATGTATAAAGGGGATTATTCTCGCAAGAAGAATTTGGTTGAGTATGGATTTCGACTGCCATCGGCGTTTGATAACCGGCCGTTGAAATTTGAGGAATTTGAAAAATATTTGAAGCATGTGTTGTTTGTGTCGGCGACGCCTGCAAAGTATGAATTGGTAGGATGTGAACAAGTGGCGGAATTGATTATTCGTCCCACTGGTTTACTTGATCCACAGATTGTGGTTAAGCCAATTGAGGGGCAGATTGCGGATTTGATTTCTGAGATTCGATTGGTTGTGGGACGGGGGGAGCGGATATTTGTGACGACACTTACTAAGAAGATGGCGGAAGATTTGACACAATATCTTGCCGAACAGGATATTTCGGTGCGGTATATGCATTCGGAGATTGAGAGTTTAGATAGAATCGAGTTGCTGCGTTCGTTGCGAGCAGGGGAGTATGATGTTCTTGTAGGAATCAATTTATTGCGGGAAGGGTTAGATGTACCTGAAGTAAGTTTGGTTGCGATTCTTGATGCAGATAAAGAGGGATTTTTGCGGGATGAATCAAGTTTAATTCAGATGATTGGCAGAGCGGCGCGTAATGCGCAGGGTCGGGTTATTATGTATGCGAATAAAGTGACGGATTCGATGCGGCGGGCGATTGAGATTACGAGGCGTCGACGGGCGGAGCAGATTTTGTATAATACAAAACATGATATTGTGCCACAAACGATTTTGAAAAGTGTTGTGGCAAAACAGCGAGAGATTAAAGGGATGAAGCATATGGCTCCTCATGAGATTGCGAAACAAATGGTGGAAGTTGAAGCTGAGATGAGGGTTGCGGCGGAGAAACTTGATTTTGAGAAAGCAATTGAGCTGCGTGATTATTTAGAAGAGTTGAAGAGGGGGTTGTAATCTTTTTATTAGATTAAGAAAAATATTGTGCTGAGAATAATTAATACAATACTTGTAATCAAACCAAAGAAGTAGATTCTGTGATGAAAATTATTGTTGATGAATGGAAGATTTTTTGGTTTGTCGTAGGTGAGATACGCCATATACATCATCATCCAAAAAACAATTGTGAGGGTGCCGAATGTCCAACCAAGGATGTAGAAGAGCCATTGCCAGCTGTGAGGGTAGAAGTGCGGAGAGGTCATTTTTGTTTGACGGTAGTTTCTCTATATAAATCGAGTGGTTAATATGTTACTACTACTTAGTTTAATTAAAGGAAATATTTATAAATGGTCGTTCTCTTTTCATGTAGATGAATGAGCTTCCTGAGTCGTTGTATGAGAAATTAGTACGTTGTTCGCACGTTGCAGATGTAGCACAACGGCTGCGGTTTTATGAGAAACCGAAGTTATGGGAGAGTATGGGGGTGGTGTTTCAAGAGGGCTATTCTGGCCATGATGGTAAAAATGTGTTGTTGAAAGTACAGCCGATTTTACGAGATGTTTGTTCTATTGAGGGAATTGTTCCTGTTGAGCGTTATGAGTTATGTTCTGAAGGGTTAGTGTGTGATGGACAAAAATATGATATTTCTGATAAAATAGAGCGATTTCGAGTGGATAATGCGTTTCGGGAAGTCAAAGTGTTGGATTACTTAGCAGGGCAAGAATTAGGTGAACGCTATGTGCAGCGATTATTTTGTCCGGAGATTGGGCGAGATCATGAGTTGTTTTTTGCAGGAGGGGATTTATATTTACGCACGTTAATGGAAATGAAGCCAGGGGTATGTTTAGGAAATAGAGATGGACGATTTGCTGATGAAAAAGAAAAAGATTTTGGGATTATACATCCGCGTGATATTGTACGTTGTGCTGGCGATTTAGCTGATGATTTATTGGTTTTGCGTTATGAGAAAATTTTTCATAATGATGTCAAGCGGGCAAATGTGCTGAGAGAAATTGGTAAACCTGGTGAATCTAAGTTTCATTTGGTTGATTTTGGGAGTGCGCGTTTTGATTATGAATTGGTTGATAAACGTTTGATGGTGGGAACAGATGGGTATCGAGCACCGGAAGTTATGAAAGGATATGGGCCGAATTCCTATTCGGATGCGTGGTCGCTTGGAGCTTTATTGTATGCGGAGATTACAGGACAATTACCTTTTAATTCACATTATATGGAAATTACTTCATCTATGGTGAACTGGGCGCAGGAAAGATTGTATCGATCACAGATACCTTTTTCCTATGATTTTTTTGATGCGGTGTTAGTGTTATTATCTGATGAACTACGCCAGAGAGATTTGGTGAAATTGCGTGATCTATCTTTTGATTTACTTAAGAGGTCTTCGGTGTTACGTGATGTTTCTGATACGACGCAAAGAGTTGGTGCTGTTAGAGGTCTTAATCCGAAGAAAGAAGAGTTTGCCAAAACAGCTGCTACACCAATGGCACTTGGTGGAAGACAGAGACGGCAAGAAAAAGTTGCGCAGACGTTTCAAGAGGGGGAAATTGATGAGGCGGCGTTATCTGTGCGGTTAGAAAAATAAGTTTTAAGTTTGATTTTGTTAATTTCTTGGTTTATCATAACATTATATAACATTAAACTAATTTTTGATCAAAAATTCTGATTCTTTATGTTTTTTTAAAGAGTGCGGTAAATTTGCAAGCAAGATATCACGTATCTCTGCGATTTCTTCCTGGCTGAGAAGGCTTCTGACTGTACGAATATTACTGGGATTGAGAGTAGGAATTTGAAGATTTTCAAGTGAATCAATTACCTCTTCAAGTGGAATTATGTTTTGGTAGTCTCGTGTTATGATCGAATATTTTTGGATCATTTTAGTTGTTGATTTATATTCTTTTTTGGAGAGTTCGATGTATTTTCCTTGTCGTTGCTGTAATATACCTCCGACACTATCAACAAAACTACAGCCAAGATCGATGTAAAACATATAGGGCTGCGGTGCTTCAAAATAACAAAAATTCTGTTTTTTTCCGGAGATATCCGAGATGAGAAGTATGTCCCGAAATATTTTTTCTCGTTTCATTTGTTGTTCTACTTTAATTGGATCTTCGTTAATGGGGAGTTGGACAAGTTCAGAGAGAAAATAATACGGTTTATCTTCTGCTAATTTTTTTATTCCTTTGTCATATGAAAAATGGAGGTCTCTTTTTTCGTTGAGAAGAACATAATAGTCAGGGATTATAAGACCAAATATTTGGGCAAGGGCGAAGGTTATGGCTTCGTAGATTGGTTGGTGTTGAGCGTTAAAATAAGTTGGGTGTCTGATATGTGAAATATTGCAATATTTGAGGTAAATACTTTTTTCTTCACCGTAGATAATGGTTTTCCCTTTCCCGCCTGGGTTGGACCCTTTTGGTTCACTGGTTAGAATTAGTTGTAGTGTCATGGAGTTTTTATTGCAACTCCTCTTATGACCACACTTTATTTTTAATAGAATTTATTTGAGTAAAATAAATTAGTTATCAACCATCTCTATTTCAATGTTTAAACCCTCTGGAATAGCGACGCGCATAACTAAACGTAATGTTCGTTCGTCTGCGCCCAGATCAATCAATCTTTTATGAATACGCATTTCGTAGCGTTCCCAAGAAGCTTTTCCTTCACCAGAAGGAGATTTACGGGTGGTAATTTTTAATTTTTTAGTAGGTAAAGGAATTGGACCTTTCATGTCAACGCCGGTTTTTTGCACGATGTCTTTTATCTCAGTGCAGATCTGATTAATCTTTTCAATTTCTGTACTTGCTAATTTAATTCGTGCGCGTTGGGCCATAGTATTTGTCTTTGATGTAAGCATGGTGAACGATACGTTGTTTCATCATACTTCTGATTTTACTTACTTTGTTGCAAAAGAGGTTATATATAAACCTTTCTTTTTATGATTTTTTTTTTGTTTAATTTTGAATAATAAAAATAAAAAAATTACATCTGTTTTTTAACTAAATCCATACACATTCCTGCACCGACGGTTGAACCGGAGTCACGGATAGCGAATCTTGATAATTGAGGTATTTCGGAATTTTTCTCAATTACTAAAGGTTGGACTGGCCGTAATTTGACAATTGCAGCATCACCGTTACGCAAGATTTCTTTGTTCTCGGTAATTTCCGCTCCTGTAGCTGGATTAATCTTTTTAATGATTTCCATAAATTGACACGCAACTTGAGCGGTGTGAATGTGGAATACTGGTGTGTAGCCAACGGTTACAACGCTTGGATGGTTCATAATAACCACTTGTGCGGTGAATTCAATTGCTACTGATGGTTCTTTGTCAGCGTGACCAAGTACGTCTCCGCGTGCAATGTCTTTTTTGCCTAAGCCACGGACGTTAATTCCAACGTTGTCACCAGGTTCAGCTTGGGGTACTTGTTCGTGATGCATTTCAATTGATTTAATTTCACCAGGAACACCTTTACCTTCACGTCCAGGAACAATTTTAATTTTATCGTTGACTTTCATAATACCAGTTTCTATTCGTCCAACAGGAACAACGCCGATACCTGTGATGTTGTATACATCTTGAATAGGCATACGTAATGGCAAGCCAGTTGGTTTTACTGGTACTTCGAATTTGTTAATTGCTTCTAATAATGTTTCAGCTGTCCACCAAGGCATTTTTGCACATTTTTTGGTAATGTTTTCACCAGGTAAAGAAGCGATAGGAACAAAACGTAATTTGTCTACTTTCCAACCAGCTTGGGCGGCGTGTTTTTTAACTTCTTCAACAACTTCATTGAAGCGTTTTTCAGCGAAGTCAACACCGGGCATATCCATCTTATTGACGGCAACTAACATTTGTCCTACACCAAAGATTTTGGAGAGACGGAGATGTTCGATTGTTTGGGCGTTGACACCGTCATTTGCGGCAACGACTAATACTGCAGCATCGGCTTGCGAAGCGCCGGTAATCATGTTTTTAATGAAATCTTTGTGTCCAGGAGCGTCAATAATGGTGAAGTAGTATTTGTCGGTATCAAAGCGTTTGTGGGATAGGTCAATGGTAACTCCACGTTCTTGCTCTTCTTTTAAGTTGTCCATAACGAAAGCGAATTCGAAACCTTTCTTTCCTAACATTTCTGCTTTTTCTTTTAATTTACGCATGGCTTGTTCGTCAACGTTTCCCGTGTCATATAATAGACGTCCGACAGAGGTTGATTTACCGTGATCGACGTGACCAATAAATACTAAGTTAATGTGTTCTTTTGTTTTTGCCATTGTTTATTTCCTCCTTTTAAAGTAAGATTTTATTTTTTAATTTTTTTTAAAGTCAAAGTGTAGATCTGAGTTGTTGACTTAATAGTGTGTTTGGTTACGGGTTTATTTATAAAGATTTCGGTGCCAATATCTTAGGCATGATCGTCAAGTGGGGCGTTCTTATGTCAGCCCCACGATTGGGAGTTTTATTCTGCTTTTAGTTTCTCTGTGCTCTTCTTCACCTCAACATTTAAAAAGAGGGTGTGAATCGTTAGATGAATGTTAACTGATGAACAAGCGAAGTTTCTGCGAGAGGAATTAATGAGTGCGAAGAATCCACTTTTTATTCATGATGACGATGCGGATGGGTTATGTTCGTTTCTATTGCTGTTTCGCAAGTGCGGTAAGGGGAGAGGGTTTATTTTAAAGACGGCGCCAAAGTTAGATATGCGTTTAGCGGCAAAGATTATTGAACTTAATCCAGATAAGATTTTTGTACTTGATGTACCTATTATTGAGCAAGAATTTTTAGATGCGGTGAAACGGCCGGTGTTTTGGATTGATCATCATCAGCCATTGCAGAGAGAGCATGTGTATTATTATAATCCGCGTCTTAAAGATGTGAATGCGTATGTGCCAACGACACGAATGGCGTATCAGGTGACAGGAGGGGTTGAGGGGAATCCAAATGATTTGTGGATTGCAATGGCGGGTTGTTTAGCGGATTGGTATATGCCGGATTTTGCAGAGGAGTTTGCCGTGCGGTATAATTCTTATTTAACAGAGAAAAAAGATTTGACAGATGCGTTGTATCAAAACCAAGTAGGGTTGCTTGTGAAGATGTTTTTCTTTTTGTTGAAAGGGAAGAGCCAGGATGTACATAAGTCGCTGAAAGTGTTGACGCGAATTGGGCAGCCGGATGAGATTTTTAAACAAGAATCGGCTCAAGGAAAATTTTTATGGAAGCGATTTGAGGATATTAATAGGCGGTATGAAAGCTTATTACTAGAGGCGAAGAAAAATGTGACAAAAAGTAAATTAGTGTTGTTTTATTATACCGAGCAGCAGTGGTCGTTTACGGCGAATTTGGCAAATGAGTTAACGGCAACGTATCCGGATAAAGTTGTGATTATTGCACGGAATAAATCAGGCGAATATAAGTCGAGTCTGCGGGCGCAGTTTCCGATTTTGCCGGCGGTTGAGAAAGCTCTTGTGGGGGTTAGTGGGTATGGGGGAGGACATCAGAATGCGTGTGGTGCGGTGATTAAAGAGGAAGACTGGGAGAGGTTTTTAGAGAATTTCAAGAAAGAAATTAAATAGGGGATTTGATTTCTTCACTTGTAGTATTTGGTTGTGGGTGTAGTTGTGGGGAATACAATGAATTGGCTTACGGTTGTGATGATGTGGTGTAGTGTTGTTGTGGGATGGATATTAGCTATTGCGGCTTCTGAGGAGTTAGTGGTTGGGAGAAGGTATTTTGAGTGGCTGCGACTTGGTTTGTTCTTTAGCGTTTTGATACTTTTTAGCTATTTTATGTTTAATAATTTTGGGATCTTTTCTTTGGTTTTGTTATTGTTGGGGATTGGTTTGGCTATTATTCATCTTTTTTTAAAGAAAATTTCTTTTTGGAAAGAGGTTACTGTGGATATTTTCATTTTTCTTTGGGCAACGATGGTAATTTTGGTATGGGGCAATCAATTTGTGGACTTAGGTTTGTTATTTGTGTCATTATTATTTATCTATGGGTTAGTGGTTGGGACGTTGGGAAAAATGGTCTTCGATGCTAATAAAGTGTGAAATATGGTAGAACAAAAGTCAAAGAAGGATTTGGAAGCGACAATTCGAGAGAAAGTTGCGCCGTTGTTAGAGGAAACACTTGAAAAGAATTTTGGGGTGGTAATCCCTAAATTAGAGTCAGATATTACTGATCGATTATCTCATCCGGTTATGAATATCTATGTCCCTTTGATTGCATCCTATAAAGAAGCGAAAAAGAAGTTTAAACAGGAGTTTTTACGTCGAGAGTTGGTGCTGAAACGAGGAAATGTGTCGCAATTGGCGAAGATGCTAGGAGTGGATAGACGAAGTGTACATCGTGCTATAAAAGAGTTTGAGATTGATGTTAATTTATTGCGTGGTCAGGAAGAGAATGGGGAGATGAAGTATAAAGAGCAGGTGGTGGATCAAACGATTCGAGGGGCGTTAGAGCAGTATAAAACGATTTTTCATCCGGAACGTATGGAGCATTTGTATAAAGAAGTGCCTTTGTTGTCTAAAAATATTGCTCAAATATTACCTTTGGAACAGTTATCATGGAAAGAAGCGGAGCGGGAGTTTGAGAAGCAGTTTTTTCGGCATCATATTGTTGAGAAGGGGGATGTGAAGAATACAGCGCGCAAGTTAGGATTACGTGTAGAGACGTTGCAGCGGAAGATGAAAAAGTTGGGAATTTGATTTTGTGATAGGATGTATTTGGGGTATGGCTAGGTCTGTTGTTCTTTTAGAGTAATTATAGATCAGGAGTAAGTATTATAAAGAGAAAAAATCTCTTTAGATGTATGGTGAAAAGAGGTGTTAATGGTTCTAGTCGTAAAGTGTTGATTCATGCACTTGCAAAACATCCCGTGTTTCGACAAAAGTGGACACTTGGCCAGAGGTTAGCGGATAAAATTGCAGATTTTGGGGGGAGTTGGACGTTCATTATTTTCTTCTTTGTTATTTTGTTTACGTGGGTCCTTCTTAATTCAGTTATATTATATTCTAAATATGATCCTTATCCTTTTATTTTGTTGAATCTGGTGTTGTCTTGTTTAGCAGCGATACAGGCACCTGTGATTTTAATGTCACAAAATAGGCAGGCAGAGCGGGATAGAATTCATGCTCATTATGATTATCAAGTGAATCGAAAAGCGGAGCGAGAGATTCAAAATATGCAGAAAGATTTAGATGAGTTGAAAGAGATGTTGTTTAAACACCATATTTCGGTTAAGCATGGTAAGAAATGAGTCGAAATTTTGATTCTTGGGGAAATATTTTTATTGCACTATAATAATTTTCTTTTTCTGACGAAGAGTGAGGTATGGTTTTTGTAATTTCTGTTTTAATGCCTGGTCTTGGGTGAGAATTAAGTTATGGTCCAAAGAGTAGTTTATGAGAATTTCGTCGACGTAGCCTTTGTCAGGGAGAATGGTGATGTTGAGTTTGGGAATAAGTGATTCAAGTAACGTTATGCGTCGTTTTACTTTTAGTGTTTGGGTTTGTTTTAATTTCAGGAGTTCGTCTATAGAGGCGGTGAGAATATAGATTTTATATTGGTTGTCTATTATTCTATTGAGTTCTGTGAGAAGATCGATGTTATATTCGACTATGGCAAGAAGAGCGTTTGTGTCAATGATGATTTTGGTGGGTGTTTTGTTCATGTGATGATATGTTTTTTATTTTTAGAGTTATAGAGAAGTTTGAATAATGACCTTTTCTACTCAAACTTCTCAAAGAGACTCTGTCACTAACGTTCCGAGGTTACCTTACGGTAACTTCTGTCGCTGTAGTCTCTTTATTGCGATTCAGAGTCCTCGCCACTGGCTGCGGTCAAGTCACTAGCGTTCGTGACTTGCTTTACAGCAAGTTCCGAAGTTGCCGCGAGCAACCTTTGCAATGGCGCAATTTTAAGCTTATCTTTGCACCTGAAGTAACTGTGAATTATTTATTAATATTTGTTCACAGTTACAGATAACTGCACAATTTAAATTATATTTGGTGCAGTTAT